>JAIVTZ010000007.1:0-19030 GCA_049188105.1 Deltaproteobacteria bacterium
GCGTTGTCATCGTTCGTATTGTCGGCCCGATAGCGCCCAAGCGGGCTCAGAATGACAGCTTTTTGTCATCGGAAGGAGCCTGAGGCGACGAAGAATCCGCGCGGGTGGGCGGATCCGGTATCCGGCATCTGGTATCTGGCATCCGGGCGGGTGGGTGGATCGAGTATCGAGTATCGAGCATCGAGTATCCGAGTCGTCAGCAGCATTGCCGCAAAGTCAACCCGCCTCGCGTACACTGAGTCCGTGAACCTCAAGGTGATTCTGAGGCTGTTGCGCCTCCAGTGGCTGCTGGTCAAACACGGTCTGGCGCAGCTCTTCCGCCACCGGAGCGTGAGCGGACCCCTCAGGGTCCGCCTGCTTCTCGAGGAGGTGGGAGGCACGTTTCTCAAGTTCGGGCAGGTCCTCTCGCTACAGCCCGACATCGTGCCCCGCGCCTATTGCGACGCCCTCTTCGACCTCCTCGACCGGGTTCCGTCCTTCCCTTACCAGGACGTTGAGCGGACCTTTGTCGAGGACCTCGGCCGCCGGCCCACCGAGATCTTCGACACCTTTGACCCGCAGCCGTTCGCGTCGGCATCCATCGGCCAGGTGCACGTGGCCCACCTTGACGGTCAGAAGATCGCGGTCAAGGTGCGGCGCCCGACGGTGGAGCGCGATTTCGAGGCCGACCTGACACTCATGCGAACGGTGGCCCGCGTCATCCGGGGGCTCCGCCTCCGCCGCCTCGACTGGCTCGCCAAGGCGATGGACGAGTTCGCCGGTTGGACCCGCGAGGAGCTCGACTACCGGCACGAGGCGCGACACATGGAGGCGCTCGGTCACAACTGCCGCGACAACCCGAGCGAGGTGGTGCCGCGGCTGTACCGGGAGCTCACCACCCGCCGCATTCTCGTCGCCGAGCTCCTCGAGGGGGCCACGGTCCTCGACTACATCCGCAGCCTCGAGGCCGGCCGGTCGGATGTCGAGGAAGGGCTGCGCGAGACGGGATTCGACCCGGAGGAGTTCGCCCGCAACATCATCCGCAACTTCGTCCAGGATGCCTTTTCGCACGGGCTCTTTCACGCCGACCTTCACCCCGCCAATCTGATTATCCTGCCGGACAGCGTGGTCGGCTATGTCGACTTCGGCATCACCGGATCGTTGTCGCGTTACGCGCGGCGCAACATGGTCGCCCTCACGCTGTCGCTGACCCGCGCCAACCCTGACGACATGATGGTGCACTTCCTTCGTCTCTCGCCGACCGACGAGGACTCCGACGTTCCCGCCTTTCGTCGCGGGCTCGAGGACGCCATCGACCGTTGGTACGAGCACGATCGGGACAAACCCGCCATGCTGCAGAATTACACCCGGGTGATGCTCGACATGCTCCAGCTGTCGCGGGAGACCGGGGTCTGGCCGACACCCGACGTGATCCGCTACATCCGTTCGGTGATCACCGCCGACGGCCTCGTCACTCGCTTCGCGCCACAGCTCGACGTCGCTCGTTTCCTGCAGTCGGTCTGCGAGGATACTCTCGAGCGCGAGCTGTGGCGCGAGCTTTTCACCGTCGAGCAGCTGGCCCACGCCACCGCCAGGGGAGCGCGATTCGCAACCACTCTGCCCGCCACCGTTCTCACCCTGTTGCGGCAGAGGTGGGAACCGTCGAGAGAGGAGTGGGCCGCACGGGACGAAGAGGCCGAGGCCGCGGATCGCGACTCGTCACGTCTGCTGCCGCTCGGCGCGCTGGCGCTGGTTGCGGCGCTGGTGACCCTACTGCCCGGGATCGAGCCGGAGCTCGGATGGAACCTCTTCACCGCATCGCTTGCGACGGTTGTCGCCGCTGCTACAATGGGCCTGGCATCGATCGGATAACGAATCTGAGATCGGAGGTCGACGATGAGAGATCTCACCAAGTCGTTCTTTTCTTTCAGTTGGACGATGTCGCTGTTCGGTCTCGAGCAGTTGACGAACGTGCTGTCGGACGAGCGGTCGGGGAACCGCCGTGAACGAATGGCATCGGCCTTCGACGCGGTGACCGAGGCCACCGGCAAACAGCTCGGCAAGCGGACCTCGTCGCTCTATGAATCGGGTGACAAGCTGCAGAGGGAAACCGTCGATCTGATGTTCGACCTCTCGCGCCCGGAGGAGCTCAAACCCAGCAAGGTGGTGAATCGCGCCGCCGATCTGGTGGAGTCCTCCGCCGATGCGCTGCGGGACGTGGCCGGCGAGAAGAAGAGTAAGAGCAAGCGGAAGAGCAGCTCGACCACCCGCCGCAAGACCACCGTAAAGGCTTCGACGTAGGAGCCTGTAGAGGATAGATGGCGGATGGATTTCGGAGCGCTGTGAAGTGCCCTTTGAGGCGGATTCGAGGAGCAGTACTTCGAGTACGGGCCGAGAATCCAACAAAGAAGGGCCTTCACAGCGCCCGAAAGGCGCCGCTGATTCTATGCTCTACAGGCTCCTAATGCCCTTCGGCCGCCGACATTCTGGTTGGCGGACGGCCCGCCGACGATTGGTGGAGCTGGGTCTCACGGGGGGTCGTCACACTGGAGGATTTTCCGAACCTGAGAGTCTGCGGCTGCGCCGAGCACTCGAAGAGCTCGGTCCCCTCTTCGCCGGGTTCGGGCGATACCTCGGCACGCGCGTCGATCTCCTGCCGCTCGTCGCGTGCTCGACACTCTCGGACACCAGGCTCAACCCGCCGGCGCTCGCGCCCACCAATACACCGCCGATAATCTCTGGTATCGAGCTCGAGGTCGAGCCGGTGCGGCGGGGCCCTCTTCACCTGTGGTACCGAGGCCGACTCGTGGACGACATGACGGTCATCGTCAAGACGGTGCGGCCCGATGTCGTGGCGGTCATCGAGGCCGACATCGAAATCCTGCCGGTCCTCGAAACGATGCGGCTCGAGACGCTGTCGGATGTCGGCGCCTCAGTGGAGGATTATCTGGTGTGGATCGAACGCCAGCTCGACCTGGGCCGCGAGCTGACCGGGCTCCGGCGGCTGGCCGTGGAGACCCCACACTTCGACGCGCTGGTTGTACCCCGGCTGTGGGAGGAGTTTTCGGGCAGCGACACCCTCGTCTACACCGATCCCGCCGGCGAGGCTCCCACCGGATCGGACGATGACGGTCGCGGCGGCGACGCGGATCCGGAGCGCGCGCGAAGGCTGTGCTCCGGGTGGCTCCAACAGGCGCTTCTCGAGTCGATCCTCCCCGAAGGTCCAATCGAGGACAACCTGAGGCTCCTGGACGACGGAAGGATCGCCGTCACCGGCGGTCTCTTCACCTCGCTCGCCCAAAAACGTCGGGGCAACCTCCTCGATGCGGTGGTCGCGACCTCACACGGGGATCCGGACGAGGCATGCGAGCACCTCCTACGGGCCTGCGACGCCGACCTCGACGAGGGGGACCATGATCGTCTGCAGGTGCTTCTGCGGCAGGCGGATCCCTTCCGGGACGAAGGCTGGAGCGGAAGCTACCGCGGGCGACGGCTCGGCGAAATGCTCAACGTGCAATGGCGGTTGCTGCGACGCGAGGGCGTCGACCTCCCGGCGTCGGTCGTCGCCTTTCTCCGCGGTTTGCACGAAATCGACCGCTGTGCGCAGAGCTTGGATCCGGATCACGACGCGCTCGGGGAGGCGGTGGAGGACCTCAGCCTGGTGGCCGCGACGTCGCGGCTACGCGAGACCCTGAGCGTGTCCCGTCTGCGCGGCACCCTGGAGGCGGCGGTTCCGGTGCTGCGTGAGCTGATGGATCGGGCGGACCACCTCGCGACCGCGGAATCCAGGACGGGTACCACATCGAAGGCATCGAGGAGCAGTCACCGGCGGGAGTGGACCGAGGTCGGGGGTCTGCTACTGATCATGGTCGCCACAGTGGTTGCGGCACACGGACTCCGCGTCGCGGGAGTCGGTGGTGGCTGGGTGCAGGGTTTTGCGACCGCCCTCTTCTCGGTGCTCGCCGTCGCCGCGCTGTGGCGGTCCGCGCGCGGTTGGCGCCACGGCGACTGACCACCATGGGTGAGCGGGCGAACCGAGCCACCAAGCTGGGTTGGTAGGATGGAGGCAGCATGAGTCTCGCCGACGAAGAAATCCGTGCCGAAGAGTTCCTCGCAAAGGCGCCGCTCTTCGCCCGCCTCGACAGCCGTGGTCTGCGCCGGCTCGCCGCGCTCTGCGTCCCGCGCACCTACCAGGTCGGCGAGGAGATCGTCACCGAGGGCTCCACCGGTCTCGGGCTCTTCGTGATCACCGACGGCCGGGTCGAGGTCATCAAGGGGTTCGGCGAGGACAGGGTCGTGCTTGCCGAGCTCGGACCGGGGGACATCATCGGCGAGATGGCGCTGATCGACGACCAGCCGCGCTCCGCCACCATCCACACCCTCGAGCCCACGTCCTGCCTCCTCATCACGCGCTCCTCGTTCCAATCTCTGGTCGACCAGGAGCCCGATATTGCGTGGTGCATCGTGCCCACTCTCGCAACCAGGGTGCGGGCGCTCCAGGAGGAGTTGATCGCCGGCCAGGGAGCGGTTCGACTCACCGACACCCTCGACGTCCAGCCTGCACCCGCCGAGGAGGACGACGACAAGAACGGCGATCCGACACGCGCGCTTCTCCACCTGTTGCGAGGTCAGCATGCGCTGGCGCTGGCGCTTGCCGCGGGAATGCGCGGCTTCGCCGAGGCCACCGAGTCCTTTCTCCGAACCCTGGCCCGCGAGACCGACCTCTCCGACAGCGACGACCTGGAGAAGGTGATCCGCGAGATCCCACGTGGGCTCGCAGACGCTACCGAGAACGCCCTCGAGGAGGTCGAGAGATTGCCCGAGCGCATGCTCAGCCGCTACCGGCGCGCCCGCGGACGGCGAAGGAACTGAGCATGGGGCGGGCCATCGAAGCGGCCGTTCGCATCGACGGCGACGTCGACGAGATCTTTGCTCGGCTCACCAATTACACGAAGCTCAGCGCCTGGCTGCCCGGTGTGGACAGCGCACGGGTGTTGGCCCGCGAGGGTGACGTGGTGGTGGTCGAGGTAGCGGCCCCAGGGCTCGGAGCGCCGTCGCTGGTGCTCGAGCTGGTGCACTCGCCGCCAGCGAGGGCGCACTTCACCCGGGTGGATCGCTATCGCGGCGGGGGAACGACCGGTCTCTGGGCACTCAGCCAACCCGCCGACGGCACGGGCGTCGAGCTCCAGGTCCGATTGCAGCCCGGCGCCGGTGTCGGACTGGGCGGCCGCCGCCGGCTTCGCGAGGGTCTCGAACGGGCACTCGAGGCCGTCCGAGCGGGGTTCGTGGGGAAAAAGTCCGAGCGTGAGACCGAGGGCCGCCGGAAGATCCTCGAGGTCACCCGCCGCGGCGACACGGTCGTTGTCTGGCACCGGGGCGAGGTCTTCGAGCTACCACGCCGACCGGCGGAGGGCGGTTGATGCGCCGCTTCGGCAGAATCGACGCGCCGAAGGAAGTGGTGCAGTTCGTGCTCACCGACTTCGAGCGCTGGCCCGATTGGATGCCCGGGGTGCAGGAGGTGACGATTCTCGAAACCGACGGCGTCGAGACAAATCTCGAGGTTCGTCACCATCAATTTGGTCGAAATTTTCTCCAAAAACAGCGGTGCTGGATCGAGCCCGACGGGCTGCGCCAGTTTCAGATCTCGGGCCAGTTCAAAAAGTGGGAGTCCCGGTGGCGGATAGTCGCCCCACCGGACGGCGAAGGGACCACCGTATCCTGCAGGATGGAGGTGGATCCGGGATTCGTGGGGCGCCTCCTCCCCAGCGGAGTGTGGCGCGGCTTTCTCGATCGGCTCTTCGAGGATTGCCTGATCGGTATCGAGGCCCAGGCGCAGGCTCTCACCGAGAGGCCCGAGACCGCTCCAGCCGATCACGACGTCCTGCTCCAGGTCTT
This sequence comes from Deltaproteobacteria bacterium, assembly GCA_049188105.1. Classification (GTDB taxonomy): domain Bacteria; phylum Acidobacteriota; class Thermoanaerobaculia; order Thermoanaerobaculales; family Sulfomarinibacteraceae; genus Sulfomarinibacter. The sequence continues at coordinate 5,875 of JAIVTZ010000007.1, forward strand.
CGAAACCGACGCCGGCCTCGAAGTGTGGGTCGAAGGCCGCCGCTTTCTCGTCGAAACCTGATCGCCCCCCGCCCGCCCGGATGCCAGATGCCGGATGCCGGATACCAGATCCGAAGCACGAAGATCTGTCGACCATCGGCTTGAGGCTTGGGGCCGGAGGCTTGCTGCAACCATCGGCTTCGGTTTGTCTGTCGCCGCTTCGCGGCTCTTCAATTAAACCACTACCTGATCCTGGGGCTGACATCCCAGGCTATGCATATGTCGCCGCTTCGCGGCTTCGGCCGGTCGCTGGCCGTACAGAGCGCCGAAGGCGCGACAGACTGTAGCCTGGGGCGTGAGCCCCAGGATCCAAATGTGAATATACGAGGAGCCCTGGAGGGGCGACAGATTGCGGCCGCGGGCTTCGCCCGCGGCTTACGACCCATCGCCGACGAGCCTTTGGATCTCCGCTTCCTGGAGTCGGTTTTGAAATTGGGCGCCTAAGACCTCGAGCTCCGCCTGCTGGAGATCATCGTGGCGGTCGAGGACGTCGGAGAAGGTCACCAGCTCTTCGCGATAGCCAGACAGCGTCACCCGGTATCGCTCGCGGTGGTACTCCACGTTCATCTGTGCCGCCTCGATGGTCACGATGCTCTCCTCGAGTCTCCGGTAGGCCGCTACCGCCTGCAACCTCAGACCCGACTCCACATCCTCGAGAATCGCCTCGGCCTGCCTCTTGCGGGCCTGCGCCTGTTGTTTGGCCGCCGAACCCGCTCGGACGTCTTGGAAGAACGGGATCGAGAGGTTGACGACGGCGCCAGCGTAGTCACCCTTGAAGAAGAGCTCGTTGTCGATATAGGTGTAGACCGCCTTCAGCTCCAACTTGGCACGTCCGACCGAGCGGGCCTGCGCAAACGCCGCATCGGCCCGTTCGACGTCGAGCCCCGCCATCCGTGCGCCGGGGTTCGCCCCGACGACGTCGGCCACACCCTGAACCTCGGGCGGCACCGCGAGAGGATCCTCGAGGGAGCCGCTCAGGCTCAATCCGTCCTCCGCCTGCCTCCCGAGAAACCGGCTGAGGGCGCGTCGGGCGAGATCGAGGTTGTTGGTCGCCTTGAGCAACCATAGCTCGTCGGCCGCGACCTGACCCTCGGCGCCGAGGAGCTCGAACTGCAGGGCCTCCTGCTCGGCGTGTCGCAGCCTGACCGTCTTCAGCCCCTCCTGGGACCGCTCGACGCTCCTCGCGGCCACCTCGGCGCTCCGCTCGGCCAACAGGACCTCGAAGTAGGTTCGGGTCACCCGGTAGGACAGATCGCGACGCCGGTTTCGCAGACCTTCGGCGGCCATCCGCTGTTCGACGCCGCCCGCCCGCTTGGCCGCACCGATGCCGCCACCGGCATACAGCACCTGGGTGAGCTCGATCGCCGCGGTGGTGTTGTTGTTGTAGGGGCCGACATCGGTGGCGCCGTCGCCGGGCACGCCGGGAATGAAGCGGCCGAAGAGCACATCACCGCTGAACTGACCGTAGCTGCCGGACGCCGCCAAGGTTGGCAGCGAGCTCGCACCGGCGACGCGCACGGACTGCTCCGCAAACTCTACCTCGGCCTGCGCCGCGGCCACCTCGGGGCTGTTCTCCAGGGCGATTTCGATGGCATCGGAGAGCGACATCTCCGCGGCACCACCAACTCCTGCCGCCGCCAGCAGCCCCAAGACCACATGGATCGTTCGATATCTTTTCATGGCATCGCACCTCCTTCATCAAGCCTGCGTCACGATCTGGTCGAAACACGTCTACCGCCCCGCTCGTCTCAGATACACTGGGTTCCCAACCATGATGCCAGAGTATTCCCTCCCGTTGGACAGGCGGTTCGGTCGACGGCGGCGAAGATGACGCCGCCGGCTCGTCCCTCGGAGGAAGGTCGTTCCCCGGCGCTGATGATCGCCGTCCTTCGGTACTATCGCGTGAGCATCCTTGTTGTAACGGCGCTGTTGTTTGCGGGCGCGTGGTCCTTCGTGACCCTCCCACGCAGCGAGGATCCCGATTTCGATGCTTTCGACTGCCGGATAATCACCACCTTCCCGGGGGCCGATCCGGCGACGATGGAGAACCTGGTGACGCGTCCCATCGAGGATGCGATCACCGAGCTCAACGACATCAAGACCGTCGAGTCGACCTCGATCTCCGGCCTCTCACTCTTCAAGGTCACAGTCCGCAACGATGCGAATCCGAGTGATGTGGCCGAGGAGATGCGGCAGAAGGTCGACGAGATTCGATCCGACCTCCCCGAGCGCGCCGACGAACCGATGGTCTTGAGCTTCAACACCGGCGAGATCCCGGTGGTCATCGTGGCGATCACGGGCACCGGCGATTACCGCTACCTCCACCGTTGGGCGTCACATATTCGGCGCGAGCTGAGGGACGTCGACGGCGTATCGAGCGTCGACATCGAAGGCATGCCCGAGCGCCGGATCCTGGTCGATGTCGACAACGAGCGGCTAGCGCAGCTGCGGATTCCCCTCGGCCGAATCGCCGAGATCCTGCGCCTCGAGAACGCCGCAGTTCCCGGCGGCACCCTCGACGTGGGCGGGGTTCGTTACCTGATGCAGAACCCGAACGAGTACCGGAGCCTGGAGGAGATCGGCGACACTGTGATCGGCCAGTTCGGTAACTCGCTGGTCCTCCTGCGCGACGTTGCGACGGTGCGCGACGGCTATCAGGATCCTCCCCGGTACGTGGTACGGACGAACTCCGAGCCCGCGCTCCTCTTGGCGGTCGTCAAACGTGCCGGGACCAACACGGTCGCGGTGGCGGAGCGGGTTCGCGAGACCCTCGATCGCCTGCGGCCGCAGCTTCCGCCCGAGCTCGAGCTGCGCCTGATCTCGGACCGCGGCCACAGCGTCTCCGAACTCCTCGGCACCCTCGGCTGGAACGCCCTCGGCGGTGGTCTGATCGTGATTTTGGTGGTGAGCTTCTTCCTCGGGGTGCGGCAGGGGTTGGTGGTCTCGGTGTCGATCCCGCTGGCGGTGTTGATTGCGCTCACCCTGATGCGCCTAACCGGGGTCGATCTCAACCAGGTCTCGATCTTCGGCCTCGTGCTGGCGATGGGCATGCTGGTGGACTCGGGGCTCGTGGTGGTGGAGAACATCGGCCGCCACGTGGAACGCGGCGGAGACCTCAAGGGGGCGGTCATCGTCGGGGTCGACGAGGTCAAGATGCCGGTGCTGGCCTCGACCCTGACGACTATCGCGGCCTTCATCCCGATGCTCATGCTCGAGGGCAACCTCGGCGCCTTCATGACCGCCATGCCGTTGGCCGTGATCTTCTCGCTGTCGGGTTCTCTTCTGGTGGCGTTCACCGTGATCCCCCTCCTCTGCTTCACGCTGTGGCGCCGGTTCCCGCCGGCTCCCGAGGTCGAGCCCGAGGGATCACGGGTCCTCGATCTCTACACCGAGGTGGCAAAGTGGGCGCTGCGTCACCGCTGGCTGACCTTGCTGCTGGCGACCGGCGCCTTCGCCCTCAGCCTGGCCACCATCCCGATTCTCGGGCTACAGCTCTTCCCCAAGGCGGAGAAGAGCTTCTTTCTGATCGACATCCGCCTTCCGGGAGAGGCAAACATCCAGACCACCGGTCTCATCGCCAGCCGCGTCGAGGAGCTGCTGGCCGCCAAGGATGGGGTCCGTGATTACACGGTCAACATCGGCAAGGGCAGCCCGATGGTCTACTACAACGTCGAGCGCGAGCGGGAGCGCACAAACTACGCGCAGGTGTTGGTGAACCTCGAAGACGGGAACGTGGACGGTTTTGTCGCCGAGCTCGAGCCCGAGTTGCGCCGCATCGCCGGCGCGACCGTGGTGCCGAAGATCCTCGTCCAAGGCCCGATCGGAGGGGCACCGATCCAGGTGCGGGTCGCGGGACCCGATCTGTATGTCCTGGCCGAGCTGGCGCATGAGATTCGGGAGCGGTCCGCCGACATCGCCGGCATCACCGACCTACGCGACAACCTCGGCGAGACAACACCTCAGCTCGTGCTCGACCTCGACCGCCGCAAGGCGGCCATGCTCGGCATCGACAGCTTCTCGTTCTCGCGGACCGTGCTGATGGCCCTCGACGGTGAGATTGCAACCCACTACCGCGGCGGCGGCGACGAAATCCCGGTGGTGGTCCGCCTCGACCGGCGCTCGGTTCAGGAGATCTCCTCCCTCGAGCGACTCTATCTGCCGTCCAACCAGGGGACGGTGCTGCCGTTCACCGAGGTTGCCTCCATCCGCGAGGTAGAGGCGTTCGCCACGATCGTCCACCGCGACGGGCGGCGGGTGGTAACCGTCGAAGCCGGCGCCTCCGGCCGGCTCGCTGACGAAGTGCTGCGCGACGTTCAGCTCCGTCTCGCCGATCTTTCCCTTCCCCAGGGCTATGCCATCTCGTTTGGCGGCGAGGAGGAGGAGCGGCGGGAATCCTTCGCGGGGCTGTGGGAAGCACTCGTCCTGGCACTGCTGCTCATCTACGCGATGCTCGCCATACAGTTCAACTCGTTCATGCAACCGATCGTGATCCTGCTGACGGTGCCGCTCGGCCTCACCGGCGCGCTCGTCGGCCTCCTCGTCACCGGCAGCCCGTTCGGTCTGATGTCCTTCATCGGCATCGTCAGCCTGACCGGCATTATCATCAACGACTCCATCGTGCTCACCGACTTTGTCAACTACCTCCAGCGGGTCGAGGGAAAACGCCGTCTCGAGGCGCTGCTCGGCGCCGGCAGGCTGCGGTTCCGGCCGGTGATCGTCACCTCCATCACCACCATTGGCGGTCTGACCCCGTTGGCGATCTGGGGCGGCACCCTGTGGTCACCTTTGGCCTGGGCGGTGATCTTCGGGCTGATCGGCGCCACGGTTCTCATCCTGATCGTGCTGCCGGTGATCTACTCGATCCTCGTGCGGACCGGCGAGGGACGACGCGAGTTCCGCTTCTGGACCGTCCTCGGCCGCCGGCTCCTCGGTGGGTAGGGAACGACCAAGCCGGACGGAGCCACGAAAAAGCACAATAATGGGGAACGAATTCCCCTAACTCGCTCTCCCGTGAATCTCCTGAGTTTCTTGAGAGGGCGGGCTTAACTGTCGCGCGACTCAGTCGCCTCGGTAGGTGCTCACGGGCTGGCCGTCCTTCACCTGGTCGTGGCCGTAGACCACCACCTCGTCTCCCTCGACGAGGCCCTGAAGGATCTCGACGTCGCGGTCCTGGCGACGGCCGATCGCGACCGCAACGCTGCGCGCCGTACCGTCAGAAACCAGCAACACCCGCGCCTCGCCCTCGCGTTCGTCGAGCAGCGCCCTCGCGGGCACCACCAGGCACCGCCGCTTGTCAAGAACGATGCGGATCGTCGTGATCATGCCGCTGCGCAGCTCGCCATCGGGGTTGCCGATCCTCGCCTCCACCTCGAAACCCCTGGTCACAGGGTTTGCGACCGCGCCGACCCGTTCGACGACCCCCTGGAAGATCCTCCCGGGAAATGCGTCTGAGGTCGCCTCGACCACCTGCAGCGGCCGCAGCCGCACCACGTCGCGGTCGGCGACCTCGACCACCACCAGGATCTCTTCCATGTCCTCGATGACCACCAGCGGGGCGCCGGGTCCCACGAACTCGCCCGGCTCGACGAGCATCTGGGCCACCACGCCGTCGAGCGGCGCGTTGACCCTGGTCTTTGCCGCACGCTCCCGGAGCTGGGCGATCCGGGCGTCGGCCGTGCGGTAGGCCGAGTCGAGGCTCAGATATCGATTCTTCGCCTGGTCGAGGGCGGAGCGGGTGACGGCGCCGTCCGCGAACAGACGTTCCTTGCGTTCGAAGTCCCCCTTCGCCAAATCCACCTGCTCTCGTGACACCGACGACCGCGCTTCCTCGATCTGCAGCCTGATCTCTCGATCGTCGAGCCGCACCATCGGGGCGCCCTTCCGCACCACCGTGCCGTCGTCGACCATGGTCTGCAACACGCGCGCGGCCACCTCGGCGCTCACGGTGACCCGGCGTTGCGGGGTGATCGTTCCGCCCGCCGTCACGCTGAACATCAGCTCCTTGTGCTCCACCGGGTGAACCTGGACCATCACCTCGTCGGGCGTTTCCTCGATCGACGACTCGGTCCCGTCGCCGGCCACAGGTTCGAGCCGCGCGACTCTCCACACGATCGCGGTGAACGTCACCAGCAGGACCACCGCCACAACCGCGGCGATTCCAAACCGGATACCGCGGCCCAATCCGGAGGCGCCCCCCCCCGAGTCGTCGGGAACCCGCCTCTCGGGGCTCTGCACCGGGAACCCGAGCTGGGTGCGTGCCAGCAGGAGATCCTCGTCGGCGGTCTCGAGGGGTTGATCGCTGAGCGAGAACTCGACCTGGCCGACACTCAGGCGGTCGCCCGGGCGCAACTCCGCCTCCCTCACCCGGTCGCCGTTGACAAAGGTCCCGTTGGCGCTTTCGAGGTCGCGAATCATGCAGCGGCCACCCCGCCGGCTGATCACGGCGTGACGGCCTGAGCAGCGCGAGTCGTTCACCACCACGTCGGCGCCCGGCGACCGCCCGACAACGTACTCCACCCCGTCCACGATCTTGATGCTCCGCTCGCCGCCCTTTCCGGAGAGCCGCTGCAGAAAGAGCAGGCTTGGGGGCGGCGGCGCCGGTTCCGGTTCCGGGACCACCCCGCCGATCGGCATCATCACTGTTTTTGGGGTCTCCCGCTGAGGAATCGAGAAGCTCAGGGTGTGGTCGCCGATCTTGACCGACGACTCGCTGGCGATCAGATGCTCCTGCACGCGCTCCGTGCCCACGACGACGCCGTTGGTGCTTCCGAGATCGACGATCTTGTATACGCCGTGACCACACAGGATCTCGGCGTGGTACCGAGAGCAGCTGTCGCCTTCGAGCACCAGATCGTTGTCTTGCTCCCGACCGATTCGAATTCGATCGATTTCCAGGCGATGGGTGGTCGGCGCCATGCCTGGGCGGGTGATGGTAATGACGATCATTTGGATTCTCCGCGAAGTCGTCCGACGGCTCCAACCGATGGTAGCACGCAGTCCCCTCGGAACATTTTCCGGAGGCCTATCGAAATCTGCGAGCTTGTTCTGGGGCCTGAAAAGGTCCCCGGCCACAGGGTTTGCCTGGAGCGGAACGCAAGGAAACTCGTATTCCTTCTCAGCTCTCAATTCCCACCCGCCCTACCCCGAAAGAGGATGAGCAGAGGGTGGGTGAGAGGCTTTGAGAATTGAGAATTCAGAATTGAAAACCTGATTTTCAGGTTTTCAGGCCGAGGCGGGAGCCGTCGTAGCTGTCCGTCGTGACCTCGTCGCACCAGGCTTCATTCTCGAGGTACCACTGAACCGTGGCCCGCAGGCCGGAGTCGAAATCGAAGCGCGGCGCCCAGGCGATCTCGGTGGTGATTCGATCGGCGTCGATGGCGTAACGCAGATCGTGACCCGGGCGATCGGTGACGAACTCGATCAGGTCCCGGTGGCTGCCACTCCCGGGACGCGGCCTGAGCTCGTCGACCAGGTCGCAGATGGCGTGCACGACCTCGAGATTGCTGCGCTCGTTGTGGCCGCCCACGTTGTAGGTGCGCCCGGGCTTGCCTGATCGAACCACCAGGTCGAGGGCGCGGCAGTGGTCCTCCACGTGCAGCCAGTCGCGGATGTTTGCGCCCTCGCCGTACACCGGCAGCGGTTTGTCGGCGACGGCGTTCGCGATGATCAGCGGTATCAGCTTTTCGGGGTACTGGTAGGGACCGTAGTTGTTGGAGCAGTTCGAGAGGGTGACCGGCAGCCCGTAGGTACGATGCCAGGCCCGCGCCAGGTGGTCGGCGGCCGCCTTCGAGGCCGAGTAGGGGCTGGAAGGATCGTAGGGGGTGGCCTCGGTGAAAAGCCCTTCGGCGTCGAGCGAGCCGAAGACCTCGTCGGTGCTGACGTGGTGAAAGCGGACATCGGATCGGTCCCGCCAAGCCGATCGAGCGGCCTCCAGGAGGATGGCGGTCCCGCGCACATTGGTGTCGATGAAGTCGATCGGGCCGTCGATAGACCGATCGACGTGGCTCTCGGCCGCGAGGTGAACCACCGTGTCCACCTCGTGCTCGGTGAAGATCCGGCGCATGGTGTCGGCATCGCGGATGTCGGCATGGACGAAGGAGTAACGCGGCCCGTAGTCGTCGGCCACCCCGTCGAGGCTGGCGAGATGGCCGGCGTAGGTCAGGGCATCGACGTTGACCAACTTCAGTTCGGGGTCGGTGGAGAGAGCCAAGCGGACATAGTTGCTACCGATGAATCCGGCGCCGCCGGTGACCAGGATCGAGCGCGGATGATGGGTGGATTCAACCATCGCCAAACACCGGCAGGTCGTCCTGGGGCGTCTCCGCGAGCGTCGTCCACCCGCGGTCGCGGTCGGAGAGGATGGGCTCGACACTGGCGATCGGCCACTCGATACCGATCGTGGGGTCGTCCCACGGCAGGCCACGCTCGTCTTTCATGCTGTAGAACTCCGAGCACTTGTACTGGAACTCGGCGACCTCGCTGAGCACCAGGAATCCGTGTGCAAATCCCTCGGGAGCGAAGAGCTGGAGACGATTTTCCTCGCTCAGCTCGATCCCGAACCAGCGCCCGAACGACGGGCTGCCGCGGCGAATGTCCACCACGACGTCGAAGACACGGCCGCGGGTGGTGCGCACCAGCTTGGCCTGGGCGTGACCGAGCTGGTAGTGGAGACCGCGCAGCACGCCGAGCGACGAGCGCGAGTGGTTGTCCTGGGCGAAGTCGCAGTCGATTCCGAGCTCGGCAAATCGCCGTCGGTTGTACGACTCCATGAAGAAACCCCGGGAATCCTCGTAGACCTCGGGTGAGAGAACCTTGACCCCCCGCAGGGGCTCGTCAACCAGCCGCACCGGAATTCCTTCCGCTCTCGAGCACCTCGGCCAGATAGGCGCCGTAGGTCGAGTTGCCCGCGGCTTCCACCTCACTGCGGAAGCCCTCGGTCGTGATCCATCCCTGATTCCACGCGATCTCCTGGAGGCATCCGACCTTGAGGCCCTGCCGATCCTCGATCGCCTGGATGAAGTTTGAGGCTTCGATCAGGCTGCGGTGGGTGCCGGCGTCCAGCCACGCGTAGCCGCGCTCGAGGACGGTGACGGTGAGCCGGCCTTGCCCGAGGTAGCAACGGTTCAAATCGGTGATCTCGAGCTCACCGCGGGGGCTCGGTTCGAGCCGATCGGCCAGATCGCACACATCCGAGCCGTAAAAGTAGAGACCGGGAACCGCAAACGGGCTCTTCGGGTGCTCGGGCTTCTCGTCGATCGACAGGGCCTTGCCGTCGGCGTCGAACTCGACCACGCCGTATCGCTCCGGGTCGCGGACCCGGTAGCCGAAGATGCGGGCGCCGTCTGAAAGAGCGGCACAGCCTGTCAGCATCGTCGGCAGGCTCGGGCCGTGCAGTATGTTGTCGCCGAGAACCAGGCAAGCGGGGCCGCCCTCGAGGAATTCCCGCCCGAGGATGAACGCCTGGGCGAGGCCCTCGGGGCGCGGTTGCTCGCAGTAGTCGAAGCGCATCCCGAGCCGATCGCCGTCGCCGAATAGCTCACGATAGGACGGGAGATCGCGCGGCGTCGAGATGATGAGTACCTCGCGGATGCCGGCATGCATGAGCAGACTCATCGGGTAGTAAACCATCGGCTTGTCGTAGACCGGTAGGAGCTGCTTGCTGACGACGCTGGTCACCGGATGGAGGCGAGTGCCCGAACCACCGGCGAGAATGATGCCCTTCATGCTTTTCTCTCCATCGGCGCAAAGATAACACAGGGTTAAGGAATTCGGAATTCGGAATTCGGAATTAGGAATGCCGCCCACCCATCCGGATCGAATTCATGGGGAGGGCGGGTGGGACTGATCGCTGATCACTGTTCACTGATCACTTGTTCCGAACCCGGGAACGGGAACAACCGGCGGCTCGAATACGTATTGATGAATGGAGGAGAAAATGTGGACTTTCATCCTGTGGTTGATCCTGCTGGTCATCGCCTGGCCGTTGGCGTTGCTGGCGTTATTGCTCTACCCCATCGTGTGGTTATTGCTGCTGCCATTCCGCCTCATTGGCATCACCGTCGATGCGGTCTTCAAGTTTCTGCACTCAATCCTGCTGCTGCCGTCGAGAGTGCTCCGGGGTCCCGCGCGAGCGTAACCGCCGGCTCGTCAGCCCTCGAGAATGAAGACGGCCAACTGCCGCAACTGGTGCTCGTCGGTGTGGGCGAAGGCGGGCATGGCGATCGGGTACTTCTCGCCCATGTATGAGAGACGGGGGTTGGCCTCGACAAAGGTCTTCGGGTCTCTCAGATACTGCATCAGGCCATTTTCGTCCCAGTGATCCTCGAGCTTGACGAGCGGCGGACCAGAGCGCTGTCCCTCGCGGGCGGGCCCGTGGCACTTGGCGCACCCGAGATCGATGTAGGAGGCTTCCGGAGTGCCGGGCTCGGGCGCTGCTGGCCCGCATGCGGCGAGCGCGAGGATAGCCGGGGCGGCGATGGCGAAGGCCGCATAGGCGATTCGGGTTGCCTTCATGGTCCCTCCTTCAATCCCCGACCAGGTGATCGACCTTGGCGGAGCAGATGAAATCGTTGTCGGAGATGCCGCCGATGGAGTGGGTGCTGTAGCGCAGGGTGCAGGAGTCGTAACCCACGACCATCTCCGGATGGTGGTCCTCGCGGTGTGAGATCCACGCCACGGCGTTGACGAAGGCCATCGTCTGGTAGTGGTCCTCAAACTGAAAGGTCTTGGTCAGCACGTGGTCGGCGATCTCCCAGCCCTCGGCGTGGCTCAGCTTGTGCTCGAGGTCGTGGCCGGTCAAAGGCGGGGTACCCGGCGGCAGCGGGCGGCACGTCATCATGAGTAGCTCGTTGTCACACATGGTATTCCTCCGCCGGCATTGTAGCCTGATGCACCAGGCTTGAAACTGAGGTATTTTTAGGGTAACCTAAAAATGTAATGAGACGGAATCCCAACTATGATCTAGACGGGGGTCAACGCACCGTGCTCTCGGAATCTCAGGAGGATTATCTCAAACAGATTCTGCTGCTCGGAGAGGATGGGGAGCGTGTGAGCACCCAGGCGTTGGCCGGGCGGCTCGGTGTGCGGCCGGCGTCGGTGACCGAGATGGTGGGCCGGCTCGCCCAGCTCGGTCTGGTGGAGCACGCCCGGTACCGGGGCGTCAGCCTGACCGATTCCGGGCGGCGGGTGGCGTTGGAAATGCTTCGCCACCACCGGCTTCTCGAGACCTTCCTCGTGGAGGTGCTGGGTTACGGCTGGGACCAGGTCCACGAGGAGGCGGAGCGGCTCGAGCACGTGATTTCGGAGCGCTTCGAGGCCCGGATCGCCGAGGCCATGGGGCACCCGACCCGCGACCCGCACGGCGATCCGATTCCGACAGAGGACCTGCGCATGCCCCCGGAGGCCGCGCCGGTGTCCTTGGCCGAGCTCCCCGCCGGAGAAAGCGGCACCCTGGCCCGGGTGGGCGTCCAGGACCGGGAGAACCTCGACCTGCTGGCTCGCCTTGGGCTCGCGCCGGGCAGCTCGATAGAGGTGATCGCGGCCGAGGGAACTGCGCTCAGGGTGCGGGTAGGGGGCGAGAGCTTTCTCTTGCCCGGATTTCTGGCCGAGAGACTGTGGATGGAAGGTGAGTAAATGAGACTCAGAAGAATCTTGATTCTGGCGGCAGTGGCTGTCGTGTCGGCTTGCGGCGGTCAGGCTCCTGACGACGACGACAGGCTTCGGGTTGTCGCCACAACGACCATCGTCGGTGACCTGGTGCGCACGATCGGAGGGTCCGAGGTGCGGCTCGAGGTGCTCATGGGCCCGGGAGTCGATCCCCATCTGTACAAGGCCTCGGCCGGTGACGTGCGCCGGATGAGCTCGGCGGAAGCGATCTTTTTCAACGGCCTCCACCTCGAGGGGAAGATGACCGAGGTGATGGAGCGCATGGGCGAGCGCGGGGTGACGACGGTGGCGGTGGGCGAGTGCCTGCCTCCCGACGAGCTGATCACGTCGGCCGCCTTCTCCGGGTTGCACGATCCCCACGTATGGTTCGACGTCGGTCTGTGGGCTCAAGCGACGCGCTGTGTGGCCGACGCGCTGGCCGAGCTCGTCCCCGCCCACGCCGATGCCTTTCGAGATCGAGCGCAGGCCTATCACGATGAGCTGATGGCGTTTGACGGCTGGGTGCTCGGGCGTGTGGGAGACCTCGAGCCCGAGCAGCGCGTATTGGTGACTGCCCACGACGCCTTTTCGTACTTCGGCCGCGCCTACGGCTTCGAGGTCTACGGCCTGCTCGGGGTGAGCACCGCCTCGGAGGCCGGAACCTCCGATGTCAAGGAGCTGGCGCACTTCATTTTCGAGCGGCGCGTCCCGGCGATCTTTGTCGAAACATCGGTGCCGCCACGGTACGTACAGGCGCTCAAGGAGGCGGTGGAGGCCCAGGGATTCGCGGTCGAGATCGGCGGCACCCTGTACTCCGACTCCCTCGGAGACCGGGGAACCCCGGCCGGGACCTACGCCGGAACCGTGCGCGCCAACGTGGAGACGATCGTGACCGCGCTCGCCATGCGCCTCGAAGCAGACTAGGAGCGCCACATTGTTGAAACACCGTTTTCGCAGCATCTGTGCAGCCATGATCACGGTGTTCGGTCTGACAGCGCTCGGGTCGGCTGAGGAGCCGCTGGTCACCGACCGCCCGGACTTCACCGAGAGCTCGAGCACGGTCGGCCGAGGCGTGCTGCAGCTCGAGGGCGGTATTACCTTTGCCGAGTTTGCGGGCGGAGCCGAGGTCACGACCCTCGGCGAGGTCCTCGCTCGTTGGGGTGTCGCACCGAAGCTCGAGCTGCGATTCGTACTCCCCATCTACGCCTGGGAGCGGGGCTCCGGCAACGACCGATCGGGATTCACCGACAGTGCCGTGGGGCTCAAGTACGAGCTCGCCCAGGGCGGGGGATCGGGGCTGATCGGCGGAATGGAGGCGGCGCTCATCGCATCGACCACGGTGCCGACCGGCGGCTCCGACTTCGGCAGCTCCAGCTGGCAGCCGGTCGGGGTGCTGTGCCTCGGTTGGGAGCTGGGAGAGACGCTGGGGCTGGGCGTCAACCTCGGTGTGGCCCGTCCCACCGGTGACGGCGAG
>JAIVTZ010000008.1:0-18681 GCA_049188105.1 Deltaproteobacteria bacterium
TCCTGCCGGTCGCCCATACGGCCCTCTACTTCAACGAGCCCGAGCCCGAAATCGAAGAAGGATTCGAGATCGAGCGTTAATCCGCGAATAAATCCCACCGTTCGGACTGTTAACCAGGCGTGGCACGAAATGATGGGAATCCCCTGAGTGGCGGGTGGGTCGAGGTGCTCGACCGGCTCGGCGAGGCTGTCATTGTCATCGATGATCAACGCACCTTGATCCATGCGAACACCGTCGCGAGGCGACTGCTGGGATACGAGGACGATCAGCCATTGGGCGGGCGGTGTCGATTGACCACCCGGGGTGTCGACTGCGAGAACGCCTGCCCCCTGACCTTCGCCCTGGAAGCCGGACTCGATCGGGTCGAGGATTTCGGCACCGTATATCTTTCGGCCAACGGTCGAAAGGTGTCGCTCGACGTGACAGTCGTTCCCTTGCGGGCCGAAAACGGAGATTTTCGGGGCGCGGTGGAAATACTCCGTCCCACCGAGCCCAGGCCGGGCTTCTTCATGGCCGGGTCGTCGGCCGCTTCCGAGGCCCTGCGAATGCGCGTTAAGACCCTGGCCCAGGGTCGTGCGGACGTGCTGATCGTGGGCGAAGGCCCCGCCTGCCTTGACACGGCGCGCGCGATTCACTGCTGCTCCGGTATGCCCGAGGAGCTCTTTCACAGATGGACCGGTTGCTGGGACGAAGTCCACCCGTGGCCGCCGGGAACGGCGTACGCGTTCGGAGATCACTCGGCGACGCTTGTGGGGTCTCAGCGCCCGGAGGACTGGCGGGTGATCATCGGTGCCCCCGATGCCGATGACGTCGAGACCTCGTTCAAGCTCCTCGAGCTGCCGTCCCTGGAGGATCTGTCCGCGGACCTGCCGCAGATGGTCCGTGCCTGGATCGAGGAGCTCGCACCCGGTAGGGGCGTGTCGGCGGCGGCGCTCGACCGCCTCGTCCGCATGGCTCGCGACCGGGGGCTCGCGGATCTCGAGGAGGTGCTGGTCTCGGCCCTCGCGTGCTCAAGTGAGCGCATCGACGTGGCGCATTTGCCGGTTGACGGCTACCAGACAGCGCTGCTGGACGAGCTCCTGCGCGCGCCGAATCCGATGGCGGCCCTCGAGGAGCGCCTGATTCGAGAGGTTCTTGAACGCTGCGGCTGGCGAATGCAGGAAACCGCCGACCGCCTCGGAATCTCCCGAGTGACGCTGTGGCGGAAGATGAAAGACCAGGGGATCGAAAGGAATTCTTAGTTCTCAATTCTCAATTCTTAATTTCCGTTCGTCCTTCCCCTGATCGTGGGTCGGTGGCAATTGAGAACTGAGAATTCAAAATTGAGAATTTGAGGCTGTTATTCCTCGGGTTCGGACGTAAACCGGTAGCCGACTCCGCGGACGGTGTGGTAATGCTGCGGATGTCTCGGGTCTTCCTCGAAGTGTTTGCGGAGGCGGTGAACGAAGGTGTCGAGGGTTCTGGTCGAGGTGTCGAAGGTGTAGCCCCAGACCCGCTCGAGGAGCTCGCCTCGGGTCAGCACCCGGCCCTCGTTCTCGGAGAAGAAACGCACCAGCATGACCTCGCGTTCGGTGAGAGCCACCGAACCGGCGGCGGTGGCCGCGCGCATGGTGTCCATGTCGACCTCGCTGGCGCCGATTCGGATCACAGGACCGGTGCGGGCGGGGGTTTGCGACCACTCGGCGCGACGCAGGATTCCTCGCACCCGCAGCACGAGCTCCTCGACGAGAAACGGTTTGGTCAAGTAGTCGTCGGCGCCGAGCTGCAGACCGAGGATGCGGTCGGCGTCCGAGCCACGCGCGGTGAGGAAGAGGATGGGGATCCGGTTGCCGTCGGCGCGCAGCTGCCGGCAGACCTCGAAGCCGTCGATCCCCGGCAGCATGATGTCGAGGATCAGCAGATCGGAGTCGGCGGGTGAAGCGCCGAGCTCGACCAGCCCCGCCTCGCCGGTTCCCACGCACTTGACCGAAAAGCCCTCCAGCTCGAGGTTGCCGACCAGCCCCTCGGCGAGCGGCTTGTCATCCTCGACCACCAGTAGCCGGATCGGCTCGGATGTGGATTGAGATTCGTTCACTCCTACAATTGTATCCCCACCCACACACCCAGATACAAGATGCAAGATACAAGATACAAGATGCAGGACCCCAACCCGCCCGATCCTCGATACTGGATACTCGATCCGCCCACCCACCCCTTGACAAACCGGAACGCGAATCTATTTTTTGTAGCATCGAGCATCGAGCATCGAGCATCGAGCATCGAGCATCGAGCATCGAGCATCGAGCATCGAGCATCGAGCATCGAGCATCGAGCATCGAGCATCGAGCATCGAGCATCGAGCATCGAGCATCGAGCATCGGGACGGGTGGCTGCTCCCGCTACGGTGCCGTAGAGTTCAACCCCACGAACGTGCCGTCGTTGCGGCGGCACAGGATCCGCATCAGGGTGGCGAAGCGGACGCCGGTCTGCTCCCCTACTCCGGGAACCGAGAAGATGGTGGGGAAGCCGATGGCGTGGATCCGGACCCGCCGTTCGCCGTCGCTGCTGGCGGTGTTGAGCCGGTCCACCTCGCGGACGACCCCGTCGATGGAGGCGCCGGAGAACTCGTCGCCAAAGACGTAGATCGAGATCCTGTGGTTCGGGTTGGCGAATGTACGGATGGCGCGGGTGATCCCCTCGACCGGACTCGAGTTGGAAAAAACGCTCCACGAGCGCAGGCGCGCGATGATCGCCTTGCGGCGGCCGGGGGTGTCGGGAATCCACTTGCCGGCGTACTGGGAGTACATGTACTGGCCCATGTCGTTCATGATCTGCAGGCCCTTGACCCGTGGATAGGTGTCGAGGACCTGGGTCATCTTCTCGACCACCGCCGGCCAGGCGTAGTGGAACATGGAGCCCGAGGTGTCGATGACGAAGATGATGTACTCGCTGTCCACCGGGATGCCGCCGACCATCGAGTCGGGCTCGCGCCGCCGTTGGCTCTCCTCGAGAAGGCGGCGCATCTCGTCGGTGAGCTCCTGTTGCGCGGCCAGCATCCGCCCCTCGAGGATGTCCTGGACCTCGGAGAGCTCCTGGCCGGCGGCGTACTCGCCCCGGATTTGGGAGAAATCGCCGCGCAGGCGGGCGATGTGGCTCTGTTCCTGTGACAGCTGTTGCACCCTGGCTTTCAGGCGGCGGTCGAGGATCGCGGTTTCGCCCCTGATCTCGTGAAGCTCGGCCTCGAGCTCGATCAACAACCGGTCGAGATCACGGCTGGCCACCTCGATCGCCAGCGGTTCGCCGAACTTTGTCAGCACGAGAAGCAGGATGATGGCGCCGAAGCCGCAGCAGATGACGTCGAGAAACGACAGCGAGAAGACCTGGAAGTCACGGTTTCGCCTCTTCATGGCCAGTCCTCCGCCAGGCTCATGAAGGACCCCCGAGTGCTGATGGCCAGCTTCCAGAAGGCGCTGGCGGCCAGCGGATCGCCCTCCATCGGGAAGAGGATCACGTTGACCGGGATTCCGGACGGCAGCTGGTCGACGGCGCGGTTGAAGAGCTTCGAGCGCTGGCGGGCGGAGATCGTGGAGGCCCGCGCTGGGCTCTTTCCGACCGTCGGCAAGCCGTCGGTCAGGAGGATGATGTTGTCAGGTCGCGGGTTGAGCTGGGCTGCCACAGCCAGCGCGTGAAAGAGGCTGGTGCCGTCGGCGGGGACGATCTCATCCAACCGCCGCACCGCGCCATCGAGCACCTCGCGATCCGAGCCGTCGAGCCACTGCCCCACTGTGTCCGGCACCACCGGTCGTGCAACGGTGTTGAAGGCGTAGATCTGGAATCGGCTGTCCCGCGGGATCTGGGTCGTCAGCCAGTCCACGGTGGCCAGGGTCTGTCGCCACTTTGCCGCGCGCACCTTGTCCCTGTCGGGCAGGTTGCGGCGGCGGATGATGTTGACGATCGTGCTGCCGAGCATGCTCGCCGACGAATCGACGAGAAGGAGAATCCGGCTGCCGCCGACCTTGAGGCCGGTCAGATATTGGCGGTCGCCGTCACCGACGTGGACGCGAACCCGGTCGCCCGGGGTCTCGTCGGACGGCAGCGAGGCCGACAGGCGGCGCGCGTCCTCCTCCAGTGATCTGAGATCCGCCTGGAGCTGGTTGATGTGTTCGCGGCGGGCGAGGGTCGAGTCTTCGAAGGTCGCAAGCTCGACGCGGATCTCTTTCAGCATCTCGATCAGCCGCAGGGCCAGCCCCTGGGTCAGGGCACGTTCGTCATCGGTCTCGGTGATCGTGTTGCGGAGCTCCACCAAGTTACGGTGCCCCTCGAGGACCTCGCTCTCGAGCCGATCGACCTCGGCTTGAAGGTCGCTGGTGACCTCGATCGAGTGGTCGCGAACCGCGCCGTTGATGATCATGAAGAGGAGGATCACGGCCCCCAGACCGCAGGTCATGGCGTCCAGGAAGGACAGCCCGACCGGTGTGACATTACGAGCCCGCATTCACTCCACCATGGCGACGACCAGGATCTCCCGATCGGACGGGCCGAGGTGCAGCCGGTCGCCGGGGGCCAGGGCGGCCCTGCCCTCGAGCGGCTCGCCGTTGACGGTGACGCCGGCCTCGGCGGGGGCGTCGAGCACCGCCTGGTCCGCGAGGCGACGAACGGTCGCCGGGCGGTGGTCGAGGTCGGCTCCATCGTCAACGCCGGTGGGACCGAGGACCAGTGGGTCGGATCCGATGCGGTGGGCGACGCCGTCCATTACGAGATGGGTCGGCAGGTGCCGTGCGCCATCGGGTGGGGGCGTGACCGCCACCGTGACCGCGCCCGGTGGCCTCGCATCGTGCCCGGGAAGACGGGTCACGAAGGGCAGGGCCGAGTCCGATGACCGGATGCGGTCGGCGTGGGCGAGGGCGCCGCCGCCTGCGGCCGCAGGATGCAGAACCGCGACCGGGAGGCCGGTGTGCTCCTCGAGATGGTCGATGAGTCCCGGCAGTGCGGCGGCGCGGTGGCTGAGCAGCAGAGTTGCGCCGTCCGGGTGCGCGTGGTCTGAGACCAGCGACGACAGGTTGTCGTAGGCTGATCGGGCGGCGTCGACGATCCGGGTGCGGTCCACCTCGACGGTGTGTAGGCGGCCGCTCGACGAGATGCGCACCTGAGTCGAGTCGCGTTGGGCCAGCGCTTCGAGATGGTCGTCCAGCTGGGCGTAGAGCACCTGCTCCGTGGCCGCGAGGTGGAGCGGGTCGAAACGGGTGGCGCGAACGAAGGACTGGGCGATGACCCGAGTCCAGGTGTCCCGGAGACCGAAGAGCCCGACTCGGGGTTCAATACTGACAGCTTTGCGGACGATCTCCTCACCGTGATCGAGCTCGGTGAGGACCGCGCGGTGGAGGTGGAGATCGAGGTGAAGACAGTGTGGCGCAACCTCGCGATCGACCGTTGCGGCGACCGCCGCGTCGATCAGACCGCGCACCGGGATCGCCAGCTCCCTGGTGATCCCGAGGAGCAGTGCGAACTGATCGTCGGAGTAGATGCCGGGCACCGCGATGATGACCTCCTCGGCACCACTACCGACCGCGTCCCACACCGCCTTCAAATGGGCGTGGGCGAGATCGGCCGTCCGCAGATAGCTGGGGAACGGACGACCGAGCGGGGTGGTGCTGAGCTCCTGCCAAAACCGGCTGTGAAGACGCCGCGGATTGAGGCGCGCGCTGCACTGGGCGTCGGCGCCCACAGCGAGCTGGTCACCGTCGATCAGCGCGAGGCCGGGGCTTGGCTGCGACAGCTGTCCCCGCGAGCTCACGAACTGGAGCCCGGTGTCGACCAACTCGAGTCCTAACAGCTCCACGGTCCTCAGCTCGCCGCACCCCGCCCGGAGTGATCCGGCGGTGCGGCTCCAGCCTGGAGGTGGCGGATGAGATGGGTATCCACATAGGCCTCGGTGTCGAGGACCAACCGCTCCTGGCGCAGCTGGAGTTGGTGGAGGAGGAACATCAGGACGATCGAGATCAGGAGGGCGACAAAGGTCGAGTTGAACGCGATGCCGAGATTACGCGTCACCCCGGTGATATCTCCCTCGACCGCCCGGTGGGCCTGGCCGAGGGCCGCGCCAATACCGCGCACGGTGCCGATGAAACCGATGGATGGAATGGCCCAGGCGATGTAGCGCACCATCGCGAGCTCGGAGTCGAGTCGCTCCGACTCGGTCTCGGCGGTGCTGCGAGCTGTGTCGGACGCGTCCTGGATGCTGCCGGTGGCGCCGAATCGCTGCAAGGCGGCCGACACCACCCGTGGCAGAAGCAGCCGTCGCTGGCTTGTCGGCAGGGCCTCGATCTGTCGCGAGTACTCCCGTGAGTCCTCGGGCAGAATGCGAACGCCGTCCGTCACCGGCACGAGATCGGCCTCGAGAAGCTGGCTTTCGCGGGCGGTCGTCAGACCCTTTGATGCCATGATCGCCATCGCCCACAGCATGAGCACGAAGCATGCCTCCTGTTCGAAGTCGCGCACGATCACCCACACCGACCGCTGCTGGACGTATTCGGGATCGGCCGCCATCAGGGCCGCCTGCTCGGTCGAGAAGGCGTCGGCACGGGGTCGGACGACGGTCACATAGAATGCATGGACGATGATCAGGGCCACCACCAACGAGGCGAGCTGGAAAACGAAATCCACCGAGTCTGAGCGGCGCATCGCGGCCTCAGATGTCGGTCGGGAACGCGACCGCACTGTCGGCGGGGAGACGCTCCGTCGGTTGGAAATCGGGCAGGGGCTCCTCGGTCCTCGATTCGGGCGTCCCGGCGGTCTCTTGCGGTGGCGATCCGCCGTCGGCCGTTAGCCAGCCCGCGGTCAAGGCTGCCGCGAATACCAGGATCGCGAGGACCGCGACGAGTACTGTTCGCTTGATCGGTTTCATGTCTCCCCTCCGATTACTGCGCACTCCGCGCGATGCGAAAACCGAGATCGGGCCGGGCCCGGTCGCCGTAGTCGCGGTAGCTCAGTCTGAGCTCGGTGACGTTGGTGTCCATCCAACTCGCGCCTCTGATGACATGGTACGCCCCCTGTGACGGTCCGGTGGGGTCGCGCACGACCTCGTCGGGTGGAGACGGCGTCACGGCGTAGATGTCGTTCATCCACTCCGAAACGTTGCCACCGAGGTTGTAGAGCCCGAGCGGGTTGGTCCGGAAGCTGCCCGCCGGGGCGGTTGCGGCGTAGCTGTCGTGGTACCCGGGGATGGCGCCGCCGAGCGCTGATGCGCCCGCCGAATCGCCATAGTTGCCGGCATCGGCCGGCATCGGCAACGAATCGCCCCAAGCGTACTTGCCGGCGTCGGCCGAGTCCGGATAGCGGGCGGCCCACGCCCACTCGGCCTCGGTGGGCAGGCGGAAACCATGCGGAAACGGGGTCCGGGCGACCATGGTGCCGTGCCTTTCAACGTAGACCGGTGGCAGGCCCGCTCGCTGTGAGAGCCAGTTGCAGTACTTCGCGGCGTCGTTCCAGGTGACGTTGACGACCGGGTGGTGGTCGATCTCGAGATTGTGGTTGCCGACCGACCCCGAACGATGTTCGGACCGGAACTCGCGGAACTCCTTGTTCGTGACCTCGCGCACCGCAAGGTAGAACGGCCGGGTGATCTCGACCTCACGAAGGACCTCGTTGGCGCGACGGCCGGGCTCGCGGCGGGCTGCGCCCATCGTGAACCGTCCGGGTCCCACCAGCACCAACTCCACTCCCTGGGGATCTTCGATGGTCGTCGGCAGACCCGCCGGGCCCGCCTCCTTGAGCACGGCGTGCACCGCCTGGAGGAGGCCGGGCTCCGGGGTGAGGATGGTGCGGAACGGGACGTAGCCCTCGAGCCGGACCTCGATCTGGTGCGGCCGCGCTTCGAGCTCGACGGTTTTCTCGGTGGTGCCGGATGGCACGCCGTCTATCAAGAGCTCGGCGCGCGGCGGCAATGAGGTGATCCTCACCTCACCAACCAACATCTCGAGCTCAGCCCGCACCTGGGACCGTCGACCCGAGGAGATCTCGACGTCGGTGGTGAATGTCGCGTGGCCGGCCATCGAGACTCTGACCTCGTACGCGGTCCCTGGAGCGAGATCGAGCTCGAGTGGGGCGGAGCCGCGAAAGACCCCGTTGATCGTGACCAAGGCGCCGGTCGGATCGGAGGCGACAGCGAGACGTCCGTCCTCGGGCACGAGCCGGATAACTCCGAGGTCGACCGTCTCACCGACGGTAATCTGAATGTGCCGGGACAACGTCTTGAAGCCCTGTCGGCGGATCTCGAGGACGCGGTCGCCGGCCTCAACCCGGTGTTGGAGGGGCGTCGTGCCGACGTCCTTCCCATCCAGAGACACGGTTGCACCGGTGGGAGACGTGGCCACGGCGATTGGCGCCCAGTTCGGCACCAGCTCGACCGCCAGCTCGCGCGGTGGGTCGCCCGGTTCGAAATCTAAGGTGGTTCGGTAGGGCAGGTGGAGTGGGGCTCTGAGCTCGACCGTGTGTTCGCCGGCCCCGAGCTCGATGTCGGCAGCCGGGGTGGCGCCGAACGAAATCCCATCGATGCTGATGACCGCTCCGTCCACGGGTAACGAGGTGATCGTCAGCAGGCCGCCGAGGGGTTCGAGAGTGAAACCGACCACCGCTGGAGTGTCGGCATCGACCTCGAGGGGCGCCGAAAGGCGGCGGTAGCCCGCGAGCTCGGCCGCCACGGTGTAGCTCCCGGGGCGCAGGAGGTAGCGGCCGCCGATTTTGGGCGTCAGCAAACCGCCTCGAATCTCGAGCGAGTCGGCAGCGGGGATTGTCTCTACGCGAACCGCGCGTGCGGTGAGGACAAACCATGCGCCGGCTCCGAGAACCGCGATCACCGCCATCAACACCAACGAGCGCGGACGAACACTGAACCGGGAACGGCGGGGCGGCGACTGCCACCTCGGTTGGAAGTCGGCGGGTGTGAAGGCCTGCTCCGGGGGTGGGTTCGGCGGCGGCGCGGAGACGCCAGTGGCATTGTCGGCGGCACCGCCGGTCGCGGGCTGGACCAGAGCGAGGCGTGCGGTGTCGCCGGTGATCTCGTACAGCAGACGGTGTCTGCCGACGCCAACCTCGTCGCGATTGCCGAGCCACCGCGACGCGGTCAGGGGGACGCCGTTGCACGTCACGGGCGCCGCGGTCACGACGTTTTCGGCCGGTTGGATGAATAGCTCTCCCCGGTCGTGACCCAGGTAGGCGACGGGGCCTTCGTCTGAGAGGCCGGGCAGCGAAACATGGCAGGCCGCACCGCCCACGCTCAGGGGCAGGTCCTCGGCCGAAAAGACATGGCGCTCGTTTCCGATCTCCACCGCGACAACGATGCTCATAGGCGTTCCGTGCACTCGACGACGAGCGGGCTCGGCGGCGAACCCGGTGTCACGACCAACCGCAGGCGGACGTCACGGTAGCCGTCGCGGCTGCCGACCACGGTGTAGGCGCCGGGCCTGAGGTTCAGCTCGCGACGCGTAAAGGTGCCCAGCCGGCCCACCCGGAAAACCAGGACATCGGTCATCGCGTCAGACTCCAGGACCACCGACACCGGTGTCGAAGCTTGTTCGAGGAGGGTCTCGAGGCGGGCGATCTGCGACTCGAGACGGGGGCCGCTCGGAACCGTCTCCACCGCCTCATCCAGGGCAGATGTGGCGTCTGCGAAGACCTCGGGGGTTAGGAGACGGCCCGGGTTTGCGAGGTAGAACTCGAGCCGTTCATCGAGCGCGGCGCGCCCGTCCGCCTTCCTCCGGCCTTCGAGCGCCGCGGCAGACTCGGGATCGATCGCCAACACTACCGAGTACATCTTTTCGGCCTCGCGCCAGGCCTCGTTCTGTCCCAGCTCGCGCGCCCGACCGAGACCGTTGGTGACGGATTCCAGGCGCTGTCCAGCCTTGGCGCGGGCGAGACCGTCCGCCACCTCGGGTGTACCCGGCCGCAACCGTGATGCCCGCTCGAAGGCGGATTTCGAGGCCTGCCACTGCCGGTTCTCGAGGGCTGTGAGACCTTCGGACATCGCCTCGATGTACTGACGTTCGGTAGTTGATAGTTGTTGGCGCGGGGTGCTCTGGGGACGAGCCGCGGGCGGGCGAGGGGCGTGGGTGGGGGTCGGTATCGGGCTCGGCTCCGAGAGGGTGTTTTCGGCGGTCGGCGACGGTTCCGGCACTCTCGGGTGGGGGATATCGGGTGACGGCGCGGCCTCCCGCGCCTCGCCGCCGTTGGTGAGAGGGCTCTGGCGCTGCTCCTGCCAGCGGGGGAGGAGGACGAAAACGCCGACCAGACCAACGACCATGGCGGCGAAGACCGCCGCTCGCCGGATCCTTTGACCGGGGTCCGAGGGCCCGTCACCCCGCCCGTGGCCGATGCCGGAATCAGGTGTGCCGGTTGCAGGTACCCGTGGCGGAGGCTGCAACCGTGGCTGGTTTTTCCCGTCGTCCATCGCTCACCGCTGCTCCAGAGGATGGTCCGAAGAACCGCTGCCGGTCCCAGCCCCGACCTTTGGCGCGCCGGGCAAGTTGGGATCCACGGGCAACCCGGTTTCGGTGGCCCAGATCTCCTGCATCAGGCGCCGCCACTCCTGATATTGGGTTTCGGCGGACCCGGAGAGGCGCAGGGTCTGGCCGTGGACCTCGACCACGATCGGCTCGAGCTCGGTCTCCACCGAGGCGGCGAGCTCGCGGATGGCTTCGGCGTGGATCTTGGCCTCCTTCGAGGTGGAAATGCCGGCGTGGATGGCGGCTATGCCGCCGATCATTGCCGCGTCGCGCACGACCGCAGCGGCCGACGAACCGGGGTCCGCGAGAGCCGCTCCGAGGATCGCCAAACCCCCGAGAATCTTCTGGGTCAACGCCTTGCGCTTGAGGGCTTTGTACGCCTTCTCCTCTTCGTAGGTGTACTTGCGCCAGCTCGAGTAGGGCTCCTCCATCCTGGCGAAAAACGCGGCGTAGTTCTGGTCGAGGGTATCGATGAAGAGGTTCTCACTCGCACGAATGTTGTCGACCCGCGCCATCATCGGATCCCCACGCGCGGGCAGCCGCTTGACCTTGATCTGCCCTTTTTTTCCGGTGACCAGGTAGTCGGAGAAGGGTTCGGGCGCCAGATCGGCGGCGAATTGCAATCGCGACACCTGCCGGATCTCCTGCGGCTCGCCGGTGCGGAGCTTCTGCCGCGCCTCGAGGAGATCGTTGGAGATCTCGTTGTATACCGACTGAAAGGGGTCGCTTTGCTCGACCTCGGTGCTCATATAGGCAAAATCGTCGGCCTCGGCCCGATAGCGCCGTTCGAGCCACACCTTTCCTCGGGCGTCCACCGCCCGTATGTCGAGGGCCAGCTTGAGTCCGGTGGAGTGGAGAATCGTGCCGGAAACTCTGAGGTCGGTCGTTCCGTGTCCGGCGGGGAGGACCCGAATCGCGCCCCACTGGCCGGTGCTCTGCATGGTCTCCATGAGCTGGATTGCCTGGAACCTGGACTCGGCCTTGCGGAGCTCCGGGAACACGTTGTCGGGTATCGGCTGCCCCTCTGCCGGCAGGCCCGGATCGAAGACCGTAATCCCGACGTCGAGCAGCTGCTCGATCGGGATCTCCTGTGCCGCCTGGATGGCCGGGGTGGACGATTGCCGGGTGGTGGGCTGCGAGGCACATCCGATACCGACGATCAGCGGCATCAGCACCGCCGCCGCAAGCCGTCTCCGCACGAAACTGTCGCCGATCTGCATCACTTGCCGCCCTTGCTCGAGCTGCCGAGAGACGCCCTGTAACGGCGATACTCCTCCCACAGCTTCTCTCTCAGCTCAGGGTCTTCCTCCGCCATCGCAGCTTCTCGAAGCTGGCGGGCGACGATGTCGTCGTCCGATCCGTCACCGATGTCGGCGGGCACCCGGTCCGATCCGGCCGCGCCCGGGCCTGATCCACCGGCAGCGCCCGAGGAGTCGCCTTCCTCTTCCGTGTTCCCGGTGGAGGCGCCTCCGGTGTCGGTCGCGCCGCCGGGGGTCGACCCGCCGACCGAACCGCCGCCCGCTGCTCGCGAACCCGCCCTTTCGGCACTCGCGGCTTCCTCGGCCAGCCGCTGCATTTCTTCGCTCATCTGCCGGTCGAATCTATCGAGCGTGCCGTCGAGCTCGTGATCAAGCGCCGCCGCCGCTTCGTCGCCCGTAGCCGGCGATCCCGCAGGCAGCTGGCCGCCCGACGGGGCGCCACCGCCTGTGCCAGCCGATCCTTCGGCCGATGCCCCATCGTCCCCAGCTGCCTCGTTGCCTCCACCGTCCCCTTCACCCTGCTCGCCTCCACCGCCGGCACCGGACTGTCCGCCTCCGCCTTCTCCCTGAGCACCCTGCTCGCCACCCGCGGCGCCGGTCGCCGGGGGTCGCGCCTCGGGGGTTTCGGGCGGCGCCTGGGTGGTGCTCGGAGCAGTCGACGTGCACCCCATCAGGAGCGCCACCACGACGGCGACCGAAAATATCAATAGTTCTCGCTGAATCCTTTGCATAATCTCGGAACTCTCAATCAGTCTCGACTCCCACTCAAGTGGAAACGAAACGTCGGTAGAGAATCATTCCGAACTCTAGCACGCATAGCCGCGCCGCCCTCTGCGGCCGTTCACCGATTCCCCTGCGTGCTACAATCCGCCGCTGGTTTTGGAGGTGATTATGCGAGCCTTCTTGCGATGGGCCTTGGTTGTGTTGGTGATCTTGGCCGCCGTGCCGGCACTGGCCGGAAAGGTCGGCTTTCTGGATGCCGAACGTGCGGTCGCATCGGTCGGAGAGGGCAAGCGGCAGCTCAAGGCCCTCGAGGAGTGGGCTCAACCGCGGCAGGAGCGGTTGCAGGAGATGCGGACCAACCTGGTGAACCTCAACAACCAACTGACGACGCAGAGAAGCGTCGCCTCGGCCGAGACAGTCAAACAGCTCGAGGAACAGCTGTTGAGGGCGCGGCGGGAGTTGGAGGACGCGGGCCGCAACTTCAACCGAGACCTCGAATCAAAACAGAACGAGTTTCTGGAGGATGTGGCGACCAAGATCGGCACGGTGGCCAGTGACTACGGCGAGGCCAATGATTTCGACGCGATCTTCATGCTCAACGCCCAGCCGCTGGTGTACATCCGTGACTCGGCAGACGTCACCGACACCGTGATCCGGCTTTACGACGAGCGCTTCCCCGTCAACTGACCCGACCGGTATACTCGCGGCGCCGATGGGTTGGCGGTACGGGGTTGTCGCGATCGGGATCATTCTGATCTCCGGTGGGTTTGGGATCGCGGTTGGAGCACCGCTCCCAACCCACGACCTGCGGGTTGTGGAGCACGAAGTGCCGGCCGTCCTCGAGGCGGGTGCAATCCTCCGGGTCCCGATCGTCATCGCAAACGACGGGGCGCTACCGTGGTCGCCCGAGGATGGCTTCGCTCTGTCCTACAGATGGATTGACCGCCGCGGCCGAATCGTGATTCGCGACGGCATCCGCACTCGGCTCCCGGGGGCTGTGGCGCCGGGTACTACGGTCCGGCTCTTGGCGCGGCTGGAGGCCCCCCGAGCCCCCGGCGAGTATTTCCTGCGATGGGATGTCGTCGAGGAGAACGTGTTGTGGGTCTCCGAGGTGGACCCGACGCCGGTGGAGGAGATTCCGGTCACCGTCGAGGCCGAACATGCCTTTTCGATTCTCCTGGAAAGGGGGCCTCGGTTCATCACCGCCGGTTCCGAAGCTCATGTGAAATGCGTCTTTCGGAACGACGGCCGTCGGACCTGGCGAAGGGACGGGAGCTTCGCGATTTCGTATCACTGGTTCGATAGGGACGGCAGGGTCGTTGACTGGGAGGGTCGCCGCACCCGCCTCCCCAACGGGGTCGGGCCGGGCGAAACAGTGGAGGTGGACGCACTTCTCGCCGCGCCGCTTGTTTCGGGAAGATATCGGTTGCAGTGGGACGTGGTGGAGGAAGGGGTGTGCTGGTTTTCCCAGCGTATACCGGCGCCACCCGGGCGTGGGGTGCTGGTGCTGCCCGACCCGTTGGCCGACGCACGATGGTGGGCGCTGCTCAGCCTGCTCGCCGGCGCCGCCTCGGTCTCGGTCTTTCTGCGAAGTGGTCCGCGGTCGCTGGCGGCGGTTTTTGCCGTATCGGATGTGGTGTGGTGCTTCGGCGCGCTGGCCGTCAAACAGGGATTCGTCCTTGCCGAGGCGGGCGTTCGAGCCACCGCCGGCGGGTGGTTTCTGATCTTGGCCGGCGCCGCTGCCATCACGCTGGCCACTGAATTGCTGCCCCAGCGGGCCCGCGGCTGGGCCCGCTGGGGCGTGGTGGTGGCGGCCACCCTGCTCCTGTTAGTGGATGCGGTCTATCTGCGCTTTTTCGGTGATCTGCCCTCCGCCGACATGCTCGCGGCCGCCGGCCAGTTGGGTAGTGTTGAGGCAAGCGTCCGAAGCCTGCTGATGCCGGCTGATGTTTGGATGTGGGTGGATCTGCTGCCCGGCCTGGTGCTCGTGCTCGTGGCGAGGCGCCTGCGGCCTCACGTCGGATGGCGCCCGCAACGCGTGATGGTGATTCTATTGACCACGGTGATGCTCGTTGGAGCGGTCGCCGGGATCCGGGTGGCGATGACTCAGCCTGACCTCCTTCGGCAGGTCTTTCGCAGGGTGGTGACGGCGACCCAGGTGGGGGTGCTGAATTTCCAGGCCGTCGACCTCGGCCGTGGTCTCAGCCGAAACCTATTCGAGCGCGAGCTCTCTCCCGAGTCCTTTGCCGAGACGACCCGGTGGTTCCGGGAGCGGGCACCGCTGAGGGCCGGCGTCGGAGGGTGGTTTGGCGCGGCCGAGGGCGCGAATCTGGTGATGGTGCAGGTGGAGAGCCTGCAGGCCTTTGTGATTGGTCTCGAGGTCGAGGGCCGGGAGATCACACCGTTTCTCAACCGCTGGCGGGAGCAGGTCCTCTGGTTCTCGAATGTCACCGACCAGACCGGCAGCGGCCGGTCCGCCGACAGCGAGCTCACGACCCAGGTATCGCTGATGCCGCCGTCCGGTGGCGCCGCCGCCTTCCGATTCGCCGGCAACGACTACACCGGTCTCGCCGAGGTGCTGGCGGAACACGGCTATCACACGCTGTCGGCGGTGCCATACGAGGGCGCGTTCTGGAACCGCCGCCGGACGCACCCTGCGTACGGATTCCGGACAAGCCGTTTCGTCGACGACTTTGCCGACGGAGAGAGCATCGGATGGGGGCTCAACGACCGTGACTTTCTGGCGCAAACCGCAGAGCAGCTCACAACCGCTGAGCGCCCGTTCGCGGTCTATCTCCTGACCCTCTCCCTCCACCATCCATTCGAGGGGTTCCCGGGGCACTTGAAAGAGCTCGAGATCGGCCGTTGGGAGGGGACGCCGTTCGGCAACTTCCTCCACACCATGCACTTCTTCGACCAGGCTCTGGCCGGGTTCGTGACCGATCTCGAAAAAAATGGGCTTGCCGGTAGCACGGTGGTCGCGGTCTGGGGAGACCACGACGCGGGCTTCGACTGGCGGCCGGAAATCGCGTCGGTGATGGGTGCGACTTTCGACCCGGCGGGCTGGTACCTGAGCCAGGAGGTGCCCCTCTTGATCAGGGTGCCGGGAGCGCCGGATTTGCGCGGTGAACGGCCGATAGCGGCGGGCCACGTCGATGTGGCGCCGACCCTGCTGGCGTTGCTCGGCATCGACCCCGCGCCATTCGCGTTTGTGGGGCGCAATCTCCTCGGTGAGCCGGGGAACGCGCCGGTGGTCGGTGAGTACGGCTGCTGGCGAGATGCCCGTCACCTCTTCCTTCAGGGCGACGGCTCGTTGGCGGGTGGGCAATGTCTCGAGGTCGCGACCTTGGTGAACGCATCGCGGTCCGAGTGCGCGGAGTCGTTTGTTGAGGCGCGAAGGATCCAAGAGATCTCGTCTCTGGTCCTCGAGCACGATCTTCAGCAACGGATCCAACTGGAACTGGCGGAAACCCCGCAATGAAGGGGGAGCGTGGATCGCCTGGCCCGCATTTCTCACCACGTCGCGTCGCGAGGCCCGCGAGATGTCGTGAGATGTGGCGTTTTCGACCTGAGGGGCGCGGAGGCGTACTTGACAGTACGTCGAGCATCCCGACGCGAGAAAACGCCGCAGATTGCGGCATATCGCGGGCCGTAGTAGCGAGGTGGTGAGAAATGCGGGTTAGGACCCTGCTCCTTTTTCGGTTGCCGAACCGTGCCCTGGACGTGGTGCTCACCTCGGCAACCGCCGCGCTCCTGATCTGGTCGCGCTTCGCCCTCCTCGCCGATGGTCCGTGGGAGGGGGATGAGACGCTCTTCGCCCGCGGCATTCTCCACTTCGAGCTCGCGGCCCACTTCCCGCACCCGCCCGGCTTCCCGGGGTGGCTCGCGATCGGTCATCTGTTGACGCCTCTCACCCAGGACCCGCTGCTGGCGCTGCAGCTCGCTTCGGCGGCTTTTTCCGTCATTGCACTGTGGCTGCTGGCCGCGCTCGGCCGCCGGGTGGCGCCGCCGGCGCTGGCGGTGGCCGCGGGGTTGGTGGTGCTTGCCGCCCCCGGCCCGTGGCTGTATGCGGTGCGTGGGTTTTCGACCACCGCGGCTGCCGTGCTCGCACTTGGTGCGGCGGTGGTGGCCGTCGGCGGTCTCGAGGGCCGCCGCGTTACCGCGTTCAGTCTTCTCGTGACTGCGTCGTTCCTCGTTCGCCCCAACCTCCTGCCTGTGCTCGCGCTGCTGTGGATCGGCGTTGCGTGGGCGGTGAGGCCGTGGCAGCGGTTGCTGCCGGGGTTGGTGGCGGGAATGTCGGCGACTGTCGTGGCCGTGGCCGCCATGGCCCGCGCGGAGGGCGGATGGGCGGCGTTTGTCGCGCCCTTCATCGCCCATTCGCAGCGCCACTTTTCGCGTCTCGCGGGCAACGCCGGGGGATACGCCGACCTCGGTTTGGTGAAGGGGCTTGGCGGCGTGGTGCCGGCGACCGTGCTTTTCGCGGCGGCGGCGCTCGGTTTCGTCGTATGGGCGCGGAGGGTCGGCAGGCGGAGCGCGCTGCTGTGGGCCGTGGTCCTGTTGACCGCGGTGGCGCAGCTGGTGTGGATGCAGAACCGGACCACCGGCCGCTACGCGACGGGAGTGCAGATGGCACTCGCGCCGCTGGTGGCGGGCGCCGCTGCGATCGCGCCCGCGACGGCGGGATGCGTCGGGCTCCTGGGTCTGGCGGCGTGGCTCGGATACGACAGCTTGCCGCTCGTGGTGGAACAGCACTCCACGCAGTTTCCAGCCTGGATCGCGGTGCAGGAGGCGCGATCTGACGCGCTGCTTTCCGGCCGAACGGTCGTGCTGGAACCCGAGCTCTACCCTTTCGCGTCCTATTTGCGGCATCTATCCGAGCGACGCGGGGAACCCAACCCGCCGTGGGTGCTGTCGCCGTGGGATCCAGGCCGGTGGTCCGGGGTTGACGGCGCCTGGGTAGTGGCCACTGTCCACCGTCATCTCTACCCCGGCCCTCTGCAGGGTGGGGAGCGAAGTTGGGGAGGCGTTTCGGATCGCCTCAGACCGCTGACGCAGCAGCGGTTCCTCGACGCCTGGGTGATCGAGGACCCGCCGCTGCCGCTTTCCGGCTGGTATTCGGGCGAGCGCGAACCGAGCGGCCGCCGTTTCATGTGGGGGGACGTCGAGGCGGTGATGGCGCTGCCGCCGCTCGACGCCGGCACCCAGCTCGAAATCGCGCTGCGGCCGGCGCCGGGGCCGGCGCCGGTGGTGATCGAGATCGGCGGGCGGGAGATGGCGCTCCTCGATGGTGAGGGAGGGGAGCAACGACTATGGCTTCGGATCCCGCCGGCCGTGGTCGACAGGGTTTCCGAGCTGCGTTTCACCCGCGTCGCCGCCTTCCCCCCGGGGGGTGAGGATCAGCGACCACTGGCCCTGCAGCTGTACGAGGTCCGGGCCCTGAGTCCAGGAGGAGGGTGGGCGGGGCCGGTGTCCCACCCCTGGCAGCGGGATGCGATCAAGGTAACCATCGAGGGGGCCTACGGCGCGGAGGAATTTGCCGAGGTCGGCGAGGGGGTGTGGCTGGGCCCCCGGGCGATCGTGCGCGCGCCGGCGGCGCAGGGACGCTTCCGTCTCCGAATGTGGGCGCCGCGGCCGACCCCGGCACGTACGGTGCTGTTCGTGGCCGGTCGCCGTGCCACAGGGCCCCTCGATATCGGCCCGAGGCCGGCGTTCTTTGAGGTCGAGGTATTGGGGGGGGAGGCCGAGGGTGGGCGGGTGGAGGTTGAGATCGTGAGCGATCCCTACACGCCGGCGAGCGATGGTGGGGCTGACCGCCGAACGCTGGGGGTGGTGCTGTCGGAGGTCGCGTTCGAGCCCGGGAACTAGCCCGTATTCCTCACCATGTCGCGTCGCGAGGCCCGCGAGATGGCGTGAGTTGTGGAGTTTGCGACGTGAGGGCCGCGCAGTCGTACTTGACAGTACGTCGAGCAGCCCGATGGGAGTAAACACCGCAGATTGCGACATATCGCGGGCCGCAGTAGCGAGGTGGTGAGGTATGCGGGCTTGGGATCTTGACGTGCGGTTCGGAGCCTCCTAGGATGGTCGGGTCCCGCCACGCTGCATCCGCAGTAAGGAGCTTCTAATGAGTCAGAAAACCGACAAGATGAAGGCATTGGAGACCGCTATCGGTCAGATCGAACGCCAGTTCGGCAAGGGTTCCGTGATGCGTCTCGGCGAGAAAC
>JAIVTZ010000009.1:0-17823 GCA_049188105.1 Deltaproteobacteria bacterium
AAACTGCGCCTCTTCGCCGATGACATGATCGGCCGGCAGCACGATGCAGACGGCCTCCGGGTCCAATTCTCGAATGGCACGGGCCGCCAGACCGGCGCAGGCCGCGGTGTTGCGACCCATCGGCTCGGACAGGATGTTTTCCGGCGGCAGCTCCGGGAGGACGTTGCGGGTGGCTTCCGCCGTTTCGGCGGTAGTCACGACCCACACTCGATTCCCCGGTACCAGGTCTCCCAGTCGTTCGAAGGTCATCCGGAGGAGGGGAATTTCGGTCGCAAGGGCGAGGAGCTGTTTGGGAAGGTGGCGACGCGAAGCCGGCCAGAATCTCGTTCCAGAACCCCCGGCCATGATCACGGCATGCAGCATGATTTCATAGTAGCTCGTTTCGGACTTCCACGTGTTTTCGAGGAATCGGAAGACAGGAGTTTTGAGTTTTGAGTTTTGAGTTAGGGCACCAGGCGGGAACTCAAAACTCAAAACTAAGAACTCAAAACTGAATATTCACGGTCCAGTCATGGTCGAGTCGACGATTTCGAGGACCTCGTCGAGAGAGGAGATGCGTCGGTAGGGCTGATCGACGAAGAGATCATGACGGTCGAGCAGGATGGCGGCGAATCCGGCGTTTCTGGCGCCCGAATAGTCCTCGAGTGGTGCGTCGCCGAGGTGGAGAGTCGAGGAGGGATCGACCCCGAGGCGGCTCGACGTCCGCTGAAAGATCTCCGGTGAGGGCTTCTCCACACCTTCGATGGCCGACACGGTGACGACCTCGAACCAGTCGATGAGATCGAGTGAGCGGAGGATGTCCGGTAGTCGACGGTCCCAGTTCGAAATGACGGCGAGTGCCAGCCCTCGGGTTCTGAGCTCGCTGAGGGTGGTGATGGTCTCCGGGAAAACCCGCCACACGCCGTCGTCGGAGAACGCGGCGTATAGATCGTCGAGCAGCGGCTCCCAGGGAGCGTCGTGGTCGAGCCGTCCGAGAACCTCCTTGACGAACTCTCCCCACCAGGCGCGCTCACCCCCGGGCGCCGAGCTGTAACGATCCTGTCCGGGGGAGGTGCGACTCTGCATCTCGGCCCACGCCTGCCGAAAGACGGGACCCACCTCCTTGGCGTGCACGGATCGGCCGCGGCGGCTGAGCTGGGCGGCATAGA
This sequence comes from Deltaproteobacteria bacterium, assembly GCA_049188105.1. Classification (GTDB taxonomy): domain Bacteria; phylum Acidobacteriota; class Thermoanaerobaculia; order Thermoanaerobaculales; family Sulfomarinibacteraceae; genus Sulfomarinibacter. The sequence goes on from JAIVTZ010000009.1 coordinate 1,149, forward strand.
TCTCGGAAGGGTTCGGATCGCAATACAGCAGAGTGTTTCCTGCATCGAACGTCACGGCTGCGGGTCGGGTGCTCTTGCTTGTCATGGATGGAGGATAACGTCAAAACCTTTCGAGAGGGATCTGCCATACTCGACCGGTGGTGACTGTCTTCCGGTACCTTTCCCCCGACAGCGGCAAACAACCCTCGATGGCACGTTGTCTATTGGCCTTTTGGTTGACGGCGGTCCTCGTCTGTGCGGCGACACCGGTCGGCGCCGGGGCGATCGAGGACCGTGTCGACCGTCACATTGAAGCGGCGATCGAAAACGGGGTGAGGCCCGCCGATTATCACCATCTCTTCATGGCCTTTGCCTGGCGGGGCACCCTGAACGACTGGAGCGACGTCGAACGGAACCTCGATCGGCTGGCGGGCGTGCGTCGCGTCGATCCGCTGATGGTGGACGAAATTCGGCTGATCCGGGCTCGATTGAAACTCGATCGCGGTCGGGACGCTGCGGCACGCGAGCTCTTCCGAACCATGGGAGGCCTCTCGTCGTGGTGGTTTGAGGGCCCGGTGCCCCTCGAGGAGCTGCAGGACTTTGACCACCTTGCCGCGCCGCCGCCGGCAGACGTCGAGTGGCGCGCTGTGCCCGGCACCGATCCTCTCGGGTGGGTTCGGCTGTCGGGTCTGGCGTGGCCTCCACGACGGCAGATGGCCTACCTCGCGACCACGGTTGTCAGCGACAGCGAGCAACCGGTGGCGGTGAGGGTCGGGGCGGCGCAGGTCGCCCGCGTGTGGCTCAACGGGTCCGAGGTGGTCACCACGCCGCAGCCGTTGCGGAGGGGGGAAGATCAGGTGGCGGGGGGGGCGTGGTTGCGGCAGGGGCGGAACCTTTTGGTCGCGGCTGTGGCCTCCGAAAACGACCGCTGGTGGCTGCGGGCGCGGCTGACGCGTCCCAACGGTTCGTCGCTCGAAGGGGTGCGCGAGGTCCAGGAGCCACCTGTCGTCCAGGCGGCGGTGGAGCGCAAACCACCCGTGGTGCGCGAGCTGGGCGAGGAGATCCGAAGTGCCGTGGATTCGGGGGCGCCGGGCGCTTCGATGGCGCTTGCGGCGTACCTGGTGGCCCGCCGCCCCGAGCCCGAAGGTGGCGGTGGAATGCGCGCGGCCTGCCAGGCGGCGAGGTCCGACGCCCCGGGCGAGGCACGTCTTCTCGAGTGGATGGTGACCTCCGAGGCGGGCGTGACTCGCGATCTCCTTCTCGGGGCGGTGGCGGCCGACCCTGGTCTCTTGTGGGCTCGCCTCGAGCTTGCGGGTTGGTACGGAGAGCGCACCCTCTTTGAAGAGGCCCACGGGCTCCTCGGCGATGCGAACGGGGACGAAGCTGTCGTACGCGGCGCCAACCTCGACCTCGACATGGGGTTGTGGGGTGCGGTGGCTCTACCGGCGATCGCAGAGCTCGGTCGCACCTATCCACGTTGCGTTCGGGTCAACCTGAGCATTGCCGAGAGTGCGATCGAGGTCCGTCGATGGGATCTCGCGATGGAGGCGGCGTCGCGTCTCGAGGAGTTGACTCCCGGTTCGGCGGCGATCATCGACCTTCGCCAACGTCTTGCCGAAAGCTGTGGCGACGGTGAGGCCCTGCGCCGTCTCTTTGCCGACCGGCTGGCGCGGGACCCGAACCGGCCCGAGGTGCGAATCCGTTTGGCGCGACTGCTGGCTGCCGACGAGGACCTCGCGGGCGCCGGCGACCTTCTCGACAAGGGGTTGCGACGTTCTCCCGGCAACGTCGATCTGATCGTGGAGCTCGCGAGCATCGAGCATTCCAGCGGCGACGATGCTCGAGCCGTAGTTCTGGCGCGCGAGGCGCTCGAGCTGCGGCCGCAGGACCGTCGCGCGCAGCGCCTTCTCGAGCTGCTGGGCGAGCGGAGCGAGACCCTCGACTGGCTCCGGACCCCTGCGGAGATGTGGCGGATGGCGGATGCGGTGGCGCCCGAGGGGCATGCTGTGGTGCTCCTGGATCATCGAGAAACCCGTTTTCTGCCCTCTCATCTCACCGAGGAAAGGGTCCAGCAGGTCTTTCTCGTTCATGCCGCCGATCGCGCGGACGATCTGCTCACTCATCGAATCCCGTTTGTCGCCGAGTCCGAGCGTCTTCGGGTGTTGAGGGCTCGCATCCTGCGCCGCGACGGCTCCGAGGTTGCCGCCCGCCAGGCAAACACGCCGCGGCTTTCGGAACCGGAGTTCAACCTCTACTACGACACACGTCTTCGGGTGCTCCGTTTCACCAGTCTCGAGGATGGTGACCTGGTCGAGATCAGCTACATCCTCACCGAGACCGAGGAGTCCAACGAGACCGGCCCGTACAACGGGGGATTGATTCGATTCGGCCGCGCCGTTCCGGTTGCCCTCATGGAATTGGAGCTGGCCGGCCCGGAGGAGCTGTTGCCGGACTGGGAGCTGGTTCATCTCGATGGCGAACCTTCACTGGAGAAGGATCCCGACGGAGTGCACCACCTGCGCTGGCGATGGCGGGATCTTCAAGCGGTCGTTCCCGACGTGCCCTCTGCCCCCCAGCTGATGGTGACGCCGTACCTCGTCTACTCGAATCATCCTGACTGGGGAGACCTCGCCGACTGGTATGGACGTCACGTCGCGCCTCGGGTCCGGGTTTCGGAGCAGGTGCGGGAGACCGCACAGCGTCTGGTAGGCGGGCTCGATGACCGCCTCGAGAGGATCAACCGGATATACCGGTTTGTGGCCAACGAGATCCGTTATGTGGGCCTCGAGTTCGGTGAACATCGCTTCCGGCCCTTCTCGGCCGATTGGGTTCTGCACCACCGTATTGGTGATTGCAAGGACAAGGCGGCGCTGTTGGTGGCGTTGTACGACGCAATCGGCGTGCCGGCACGCATGGTCATGGTGCGCACCAATGATCTGGGACCGGTGAGCAACGAGACGGCGGTGCTTGAGATATTCAACCATGCCATCGCCTATCTGCCGGAGGACAATCTCTGGCTCGATGGTACGGCCGCCGGGCATGCGCCCTACCCGCCACCGACAGTCGACCAGAACGCCGTCGTCCTGGTGGTCGACGGACCGCAGAGCCGTCTGCAGATCACCCAGGCCGTAGGGGGCGGTCTTGCCCGGTCCAGATTTGCGATCAGCCTCGGCGACGACGACGCGGTCGAGCTGGAGATCCGAACCGATGACAGTGGTGAGGCGGCCGACCTCAGACGGGTGCGATTTGCCGGCAGCCGGGAAACCCAGCGGGTCTCCCGCTGGCTTCAAGAGCTGTTTCCGGGCGCGCAGCTCACCGGCAAGCCCAATCTGCAGCTGATACCCGGGCGCGACCCGACGATCATGGAGATCGAGGGCACGGTGGCTCGCAGCGCACTTGCGAGCAGTGGGGGAATCCGGGTCTTTCCCGGTGGACTCGAGTGGGCTGCGAGCATGGTACCGGGTGGAGCACGCCACGGGCCGCTGATGGTGGCTGTCCGTCCCGATCTCGAGTGGACTCTCGAAGTCGATCTCGGGCGGCCGCCCGACAGCCTGCCCGAGGCTGTCGACCTGGACACAGAATTCGGTTCGCTGCGCGTCGAAATCCACACCCAGGCCCAAGGATACCGAATCGAGGGTTTCCTCCATCTCGAGCCCGGGCTGGTCGAAGCCGGCGAGGTGGTTGACCTGCGTGAGTTCCTGGTCGCGGTGGAGCGCCACCTCGAGCGCCGCTTGGAGTCGCCATGAGAGCGCCGGCGGCCCGCGCTGCGGTCCTCGCGGCGATCCTCACCCTGTCGCTGCCGGTTTCGGCGGGGTGGTGGGAGGTGTGGCGCGAAGATATGCGCTTCGAGCTCGGGGCGGCCCGGGATCAAGCCCTTGCAGCCGTTGCCGAGGATCCGTCGAGCGCCGATGCGGTTGCCGCCGCCATGTGGTGGCTTACCAATATCGAGAATCTGCCGGCACCGGAGGAGATCCTTTCGGTCTCCGAGAACGGCCGCGACCCGGAGCTCGGCTTCGTTCTTGGTCTTATCGAAACCAGGCTGAGGTCCGAGGCGCCGGCGAGCGTTCTCAAGACGGCCGAGCTGGCGGGGCCGTTCGGAGTTTTCAGCTCCCTCGACCTGGAGCGTGACGTGGTGCCGCCGGACGATGGATTGCCGCCGTCTGGAACCCGGTGGCTGAATCAGGGCGCCGCCTTCCGGCTCACCGTTCGAAACCCGGATGGGCGTCATTCCCCGCCCCTGTCCATGGCCGTCGACGGGGTTTATCTGATGGCCTGGAACCTGGATGTCGCCGAAGATGTCACCGGTTGGCTTGTGGTGGAAGCCCAGGGCGGCTACAACCTCGAGGTTGACGGACGAGCGGTGGACCGGCGTCGGGATTGCGGGTTCGAGGATCCCGAGACCAACTGGTACCGCATTCGCCTCACCCAAGGCGCACATCGGCTGCGGGTGGAGCTGGCCTCTCCTGACGTACCTGGCGTGAGGGTGACCCTGCTCGATGATCGAGGTGGTTCACTGGCGGGCGTGAAGGCCACCGAACGGCCCTCCCATGTCTGGATGGCGTCGAAGGTGGATTGGTCATTGCCTCCGGCTGAGGCGGAGCTCTCGAGACGCCTCGAAGACGGCGGGGGATCGACGGCGGAGATGCTGTTGGCGGCGCAGTTGGCGCGGGGACGCGGCGATCCCATTGCGGAGTACGGTTGGATCGAGCGCGCCCGCGCCGAAGATCCAGACAACCCGTGGGCCGACCTGGCCCTCGCCCGTCACCAATTTCTGGTAATCGGGGGTAACCATGGCGCCGAATCCTCCCGTCGCACGGCGCAGCTCCTACGGGAGGCGGCCTCGATTCCGGGATCACAGCTCTTCGAACGAGCTGTGGCCGTGCGCGAGGGCCGCGCCGAGGACGCCGAACGCCTCCTCGATAATTTGATGAAGAGCAATGGAGATGATGTGCGGATCCTCCGCATCTGGGTTCGGGAGGCGGTGCGACGGGGGTGGGCCAGGGAAGCCGAGGAGGGACTGGCCCGGCTCGAAACGGCGCTTCCGGACTCGCTCAGCGTCACGGGGCTCCGCCTCGAGGTCCTGGCGTCTCTCGAGCGCTGGCGCGAGCGCGAGATGCTGCTCCGCGCACTCGCGTCGGCAACGCCGGTCGAGTCCCGTTGGATCGGTCAACTGGGTTCGAGCTGTCTCGTGAGTGAGGCGGTTGCGGCCGCTCAAACAATGCTCGGGGAGATTGATGATCCTGACTTCGATGTTCAGCTGGTGCAGCTCCATCTCGAGAACGGCGACCTCACAGCGGCACGGGTGGAGCTCGAACGTGCGCGGACGCGGTGGGGAGATCTTCCGATCTTCGATGAGCTGACGCTGGTCTCGGCCGGCGGCGACCCCGAAGCGATGCAGCGGGCGGTCGCCGGCGCGCTCGAGCGCGACCCCTCGAATTTACAGCTCCTGACCCTGTCGTGGCGCCTGGGGCAGGTCCCGTTCTATGCTCCTTTCCAGGTCGAGGCGAGGGCGTTTGCCGCGGAGTACCGTGATCTTGGAGCGGACGTCGATGCGGTGCTCCTCCTCGACCAAGCTGTGGAACGGATCTTCCCCGACGGCTCGAGCCTTTACTACTATCACGGGTTGACCCGTGCCAACACACCGGTCGGGGTGCGTCGCGCATCGGTGCTGCAACCCCTGCCCGATGCGTATCTGCTCAAGGTGAGGGTCCTCAAGCCGGACGGCCGACAGGTTGTGCCGAGTGAGCTCAGACCAGGCGGAGGGGTGATCACCCTGAATGATGTCAAGCCAGGAGATCTGGTAGAAGAGGAGTACGTGGCGCGGGTTGCAGCCACCGGTGCAACCCGCGATGGGCATTTGCCCCCATACATCTATCGATTTGCCGATCCCAATCGAGCGTTCGGCCTTTCCGAGTACGTGTTGCTGGTTCCGCCCGAGATCGACCTGCAGGTGGACGGCAACTTCGAAGGCCTGGAGCGCAGCGAGCAGGAGTGGCAGGGCCTTCGCATGCTCAATTGGCGCGCGGAGCGCGTGCCGCCGATGCCGACCGAGCCTTTCGCTCCGCCCGCTCAGGATCTGATGCCGTGGTTGAACTACGGGTTCGGGGTTACCTGGCAGGACGTCGGCGACGCGGTTCGTGACAGGGTTTTACCGGTGCTGCGATTGTCACCCGAACTGCGTGAATGGAGCCGCCCGCTGCTCGAGGGCGAAACGGCAGAGGAGCAACTGCGGGCCCTCGTGATTGCGCTGATCGACACGGTCGAGGCAGGCGGCGGAGAGCTCTCCGTTGGCACAGCCGCCGGCGACAGCTTTCGACGCCGGCGAGGGAACCGTCTCGGCATCCTCGCTGCGGTCCTGGCCGACGCGGGCTGGGAGGTCGATCTGGTGCTGACGCGCGCGTGGACCGAACGCGGTCACCGCCTCCGGGTGCCGACGCTGGACGCTTTTCCGGCCGCTCTGCTGCGGCTCGAGAGTGGAGACGACGAGCTCTGGGTGGATATTCGGGAGGAGAACCGAGGCGTCAACCACATCAACCCGATCTTTCAGGGCGCCGACGGTCTGGTGTTGCCGCTGACCCGCCCGCGCGCGCCGGTCACCCTGATCGACGAGCTGCCCACCTTCCCCAACCCCGACCTCGAGGAGACGGTCAAGGTCCGTGCCGAGATCTCCGCGGAGGGTGACGCTCGAATCGAGTTTCTAATGCCCCTGCGCGGCGCCCAGGCCGACCGGCTTCTCGAACGGGTGGAGGGCGTACCGGTGGATCAGGAGGGGATGTTCTATCGGCAGCTGGCAGTGAGTCTCTTTGCGGGAGCCAGTGCCGTCGAGGGAAACATTGACCGCAGTCCTGACGGCGCGGTGATTCACCTCGAGATGCTGGTTCGTGGTGCCTGTGACGCCGAGGGAGGGGAGCTGGTGTGTCGAAGCCTGGTGCTTGCCCACCCGCTGGTGCCCGTACTGGCATCGTTGCCAGAACGCACCTACCCGCTGGTTCTGAGAGTGCCGATCGAACGCCGGCTCGAGCTCGATCTCGTCCCTGCGCCGGGCTGGGAGCCGGCGCATCGCGCGCCTCGACGCCTCGAGGCAGAGTGGGGGTCGGTAGACGAGGACCTCGACGATGATGCCGGGTCTCTCCGGTCGGTTCTGCACATCCTGCTTCCTGCGCAAACGGTGGCGACCGAGAACTACCCCGCCTTCGCACGCTTCTGTCAAGCGGTCGACGAGCTCACCACCCGACCCCCGCGGTTGCGGCCAATCGGAGACTGATGGTTCTCCTTACTGCCACGACCCGCCCGCATTTCCAGTAATCAGCAGATAGTGGAGCCACATTGAAGACCCGCGCACGAATGGATGCGTGTTGAATGGGAGGGGATAAACCCCTCCCCTACAAAGGATACCGTAGGGGCGGGGTTTATCCCCGCCCGCGTTTCTTCGAGTTTCGCAGGAGTCTCAATGATTTCCTGGTTATACTCGGCGCCGTCATGGAGATCGTCGACGGTACCGTCATCGCGATGCACGGCCCGCTGGTTCGAGTGCAGGTGGGTGACGACACCATCGTGGTGGCGTCGCGGCGGCGGCTCAACTGGGAGGGCGGCACCCCGTCGGCGGCACGTCTGGTGGTGGGTGACGGCGTGACCCTGGAGATGCAGGGAGAGGACGGGGTGATCGTTGCTGTGCACGCGCGACGCAACTCTCTTCTTCGCAAGGCGCCTTCGAAAAACCGTGCCCAGATCTTGGCAGCCAACGTCGACCAGGCGCTGCTCGTCTTTGCCGCCCTGGAGCCGGAACCCAAGCCGGGCCTGCTTGATCGGTTTCTCGTCGCCTGTCGTCTCGCTGAGATCGAGGCCGTGATCACCATCAACAAGGTCGATCAGGGAGTCGAGAAGGTGGACCGATGGCTCCATACCTATGAGGAGCTGGGCTACCGGGTCCTCCGAGTTTCGGCTCGTACGGGATGGGGTCTCGGTGTTTTTAAGCGGCTCCTGGTGGACCGGACGACGCTCTTCTGCGGTCCCTCGGGCGCAGGCAAGTCGTCCCTCCTGAATGCGGTCTACCCAGGATTCCGGCTCAAAGTTGGTTCGTTGTCGGAGAGCACCGGCAAGGGCCGCCACACAACCTCGATGGCGGAATTGATGCCGCTTCCGTACGGCGGCTTCGTGGTCGACACGCCGGGGCTCAGGGAGTTTGGAGTTTGGGAAGCGAAGACCGAAGAGCTCGAGGCGGCGTTCCCGGAGATTGCGAGCCGGGCGGGGAGCTGCCGATTCCCAGACTGCACTCACCAGCACGAACCGGAGTGTGCGATCCGCGAGGCGGTGGAATCAGGCGAGATCGATCCCGGCCGCCTGGCGAGCTTTCTGAAAATCATCGAGGAAGCACGGGAGGGTTAAGGGTTAAGAGGTTAAGGGTAAAGGGTAAAGAGTCAAGCTGTGATCGGAACCTTGCCGAACTCTAAACTCTTAACTCTCAACTCTTAACTCTTTACTTCTTAACTCTTTACTTGCATCCGGGCACGGGCATGGTTAGAAGCTGCTTTCACCCCACCCCGCGGTGTGGGGCCGTGAGGAAACAGGCGAGGTAGCCGGCGCGGTCGCGGAAGGTGGCAAGGGGAGCGGTGATGCCCGCATTCTCCCGGCGCAGACCCTCGTAGACCCGGGCGAGCTCGAACCGGTTGCGAAAGAGCCACATCTCCATGGGTTCTCCGGGCCTGAGCTCCGGCGTCTGGATCGGAACCCGAATGGTTTGCAGGAGCACGTCGTCCGTGTTCCTGTACTTGCCGAAGATCCACTTGCGGGTGTCGTCCTCGAGCAGATATGTGATGACCAGGAGGTTGGTGTCGATGGTTCCGGCTTCTTCGGGCGCGGCGTCCTGCCCAGAGCCGTCGTTCTGGGCAAATCGTCTCAGGAGGCCGATCAGGGGGCCCTCGAGGTCGATTTCTTCGGCATTTTCGGGAAGCTCGGTACATACTATGGCCTCTGCCAGCCCCTGTGGTGGCAGGCCCTTGAGACGCGCGACGCCGAGGTAACGAAGTCCTACGTACAGGGTGTCGGGCAGGCTGGGGTCCACCGGGAGGAGCGCCCAGCGGAAGTTGTCAATCGTTACCTTCGAGAGCTTCGCGATTTCGAGCTCCAGATCGAGCTCTTCGATGAACGGCAGTGTGACAACAACGCCCTCGTTGACGAGCTCGCCGTGCCTGTCAAGCGTGGCCGCATAGGGTCGGGTGGAGATCTCTTCGTGGCCGCTCCGCGCCGAAGCCAACGGCGACAGGAAGTGATCGACCTCGCCGGGGTCATAGCCGGATTGAACGAGGAACTCGGCGATGTCGGAGATCTCGCGGGTGCTCTTGCCGGTGGTGAGCCTCGCCAGCTCGACGATGCCGTGACCGAAGAACTCGAACCCCTTGGCCTGGGGACCCGGATGGAGCATGGGTAGTAGACGGAAAACACCGTAGTTCACAGCGATCCGGATACCGTGGTTGAACGGGAATCCAACGCCTCGAAGCTGCTCGTAGACGTGTTGGATCTCACACGCAGCGGCGATGACTCGCAGGGCCCGCCGAGAAGTGTAGAAGGCGCCGTCCCCGAGGAATTTTTCGAAGATGAGGCGACGGCGAAGCCTGATCGCCTCGAGGCGATTCTGGAAGATGTACATGAACTGGAGCGCCCGTTCCTCGGCCATCCATCCCGCCTTGCGAACCTCTTCGAGGACGGTCGTGAAATTCGACAGATCGTAGATCAGGCCGAATCGGCGAACCGAGGAGTCGACCACTCCGGGTGCGGTGAAGTCATACGGGCGGGTCGTCTTGGCGATCGGGGTCGCGGAGGAAGGTCCGGTTAGCACCAGGGTCGTGCCGCGTCGCTGCATGGGCAAAATCCGGCGTCTGAGGGCGGCGAGCAGCTCGAAGGTCTTGAGGCGCAGACCGAGATCCCGGAGGAGCTTCATCTGGATTCTCGAGAGATGGATGCTGTCCGCGAGCCCGGAGGTGTGGATCGCGTCTAAGAGACGAGGTTCGAGCAGGGTCTCCGGCCGATCGAACTTGAGGTTCGAGCCAACCGCGAGGCGGAGGAGATTACCCACCTCGGGTTGGCGGGTCACCAGGTCACGGAGGCGTTCGAGCGTCTCGCGGTTGGCGGATTCCACCGTATCGGCGTTCTGCCGAAACCGAGCTTGAAGATAACCATTCAGTTGGGAGAGCTCACTCGGAGCACGGGATTTCACGAGCAGGAGTTGATCCTGACAGATAATGCCCATTAGGGGCGTGACGGAGGGAGTCACCTGGACCTCAGCGAGCTTTCGGAGATTCTCGACGGCCGTGATGGCGGCACGCCGGAGGAGATTCGCGATGATAGTCGCGATGCCCTGGCGGTGGTCTTCGGATCCCGGCCGTCCACGGCCGCTACCCGATGTGCCCGACGTGGGCGAGGATTTTGGCGCCTTCGACAGGGCTCGGCATACCTCTCCCGAGTGGAAGAGAAGGAAGAGGTCGATCAGGCCCCGGTGGTAGTCGTTCATGAAGACATTCTCGAGGGTTGCGGAGATCGACTTGTAGTAGCGCTCCCGTTGCGTCATGATCCGCTGCTTGTCATCCCCGTTGCCGGCCTGCGGTCGAGTTCGGGAGTCCAATTCCGCCGCGACCAGACCGTCGAGGTCTCGCCGCAGCTTGAGAACGCCGTCGGAGAGCAGGAGTGGGTAACCCCAGGTCACGACACTCTCTTCGTCGCGGCCGAAAATCGGAAAGGGGGCGGGGAGGGAGGTCGCAAGCGCCGGAAAGAGATCGCACCACCCTCCTCCCACCTCCTCCGGAGTGAGGTAGATCGGGTGCTTCAGATCCTCCATGAGGACCTGCCGAAAGGCCTCCGTTGACTTCTCGTCCCGCATCATCGCTCCATTATATCTTCCGCCCGGAAGAACAGGCGTCGGTGTGAAGCCTGTCGCCACTTCCGACTGTTGGGTGACTGAACAACAGGTCGGAAATGTCATAATAGACGCATATGTTATTCGAGGATCTGTTGCGGGCGATCAGGGAAAGCCCTTTCTTCCACGGTATGGCCGAGGAGGAACAGATATCGCTGGCGCGGCTGGGCAGGGTCGGCGTGTATCCGGTGGGCGGGGTTCTGTTCCGCCCGGGCGAGACTCCGTCGGCTCTCTACCTGGTGATCGAGGGAGTGGTTGAAGTCTGCCGCGAGGAGAGCTTGGAGGTGGGGCTGCAGCCGGTAGCTTACCTCGGCGTCGGTTCGACCGTGTCCGAGAGCAAGGTTCTCACGGGCACGGCCCTGAACTCCCTCGCCCATTTTCCGGAGGGCGGCACCACCCTTCAGTGGCCGCGGCCGGTGCTTCTCCGCCACCTCTACTCATCGCGGGACCTGGCCCTCCACTACCTGCAACGGCTGGCCCGCCGTCTCGAGGGCACCGTCGCGGACCTCGGTGCGCACAGCGGCAGCAATCTCCGTGGCAGGCTCGATCATTTCGACCTTCCCGCGATTCTGCAGACGGTGGTTGATTCCGAGGCCACCGGCGTACTCGAGATATCGGACGCGAAGGGCAAGAACTTCGGAGCCATCCATTCGAGCGGCCGGATGATCGGGCGCATGACGTGCGGAGGCCTCAAGGGCCCGGAAGCATTCATGGAAATCCTGAACTCTCCACCGGAAAACGCGTCCTTCAGATTCTCGAATCTCACGGTCGCCCCGGAGACCGATACCTACCGCCCTGTCCAACCGCTTCTCCTCGAGGCGGCGAGAATTCAGGATGAATTTTCCCATTTTGCGGCGACGACCTCCGAGACTGCTCTCCTGCAGCCCGCCACGCGCCGGTTGGCATGGAGAAGCGACACCAACGCGGATCTCGTCGAAGAGATCTGGCATCAGCTTTCCAATCAGCCCTGCGGCTGGGGTGTGCTCGTCGAGCTGCTGCCGTTCAGCAAGGGCCGAATCGCGCTGACGGTTCGCGACATGCTGCTGGCGGGCGTGCTCAATGTCGACCGCGACCACGAGATCACCAGTGGCGAACAGGCAGGGGGCGGCTAACCCGCATATCGACGATTGATTGATTTCCCTATACTGAGTCGATGCTGAAAAGGCGCCTGATCCTGAACCTCGTTGCGGCGTTCGTCGTCGTGGTGGCGGGGACCTCCCTGATCCGCACCGTGCGGACCTTCTATCGGCTCGACTTTCCCGTAGCCTGGGTTGAGCAGGGACTGGTTGTCGACGACGCCCCCCCTGGATCGAGCGCCGAGGACGCGGGTCTGGCGAAGGGTGACCTCATTGTCAGCGTGGACGGTATTTCCATCGATCGTCTCGAGGACCCGGCATTCGTCCTTGCGGGAGGTGAAGAGCATAATCTCACGATCAGCCATCCAGACGGCGGATTCTCAGAGATCCGCTACCGATCCCCGCCCCCGGTCGTCAACTGGGTCTACCTGGCGCGGACTCTGGTGGGCTTTCTCGGGCTCGGCTGCGCGTTGTATGCCGTGTGGCGTACGAACCGTCGGGAGGCGGCCACCGTTCTTCTCCTCGCTGCCACCGCCGTGATTCTCGGTGCGGTTCCGAACCGAATTGCGTCCGCCGAGCTCATCCTCCAGGTGGTGAGACGCAGCGCCGGGGCGGCTCTGCCCTTTCTGATCGCCCGATTCTTCTCCATCTTTCCCGAGCGCGACCGATCGATGCGGACATGGGATCTCTTGACGATTTTCGCGGTAGTGGGATCCGGCGCAACGGCCCTGTTCATCGGTGCCGAGGCCTGGTGGCCGGCGGTGGCGTCACTGTTGCGGATTCTGTTCGTGTCCTCCCTGATCTTTGGCATCATCGTCCAGGTTTGGCGTTGGCGTTCGGCCTCGCGGGAGGTCCGGATCAGGCGCCAGATCGAGTGGGCAGCCCTCGGCCTCTTCGTCGGGTTGGTGCCGTTTCTGATTCTGGTCATGGTCCCGCGCTGGATCGGCATCTCGTTCGAACCCTTCACCTGGCTGGCGGTCTTACCCATCAGTGCGATTCCTCTGACCATTCTCGCCGCCCTTCGCGGTTACAGGCTGTGGGACCTGGAGCCGATCAGCCGCGACTCGCTGTCGGCTACATTGGTTGTTGTCACCGGAGGGTTCATTTTCGCGCTCACGAACCACCTCCTGCTCATGTTCGCCGGTGGCCTGGGTTCCCTGCGCAACCTGTTCGCCTTTGCTACCGGCGTGCTCCTGGTCGTTCTTCTGCAGCCGGTTCGACTGCGGGTTGAGAAATTTCTCGACCAATGGCTCCATCAGGGACGCCCAGCCCCGCGCTCGCTGCTCACCAGCGCGAGCCGCGAGCTTGCCAGGGTTACCGATCCGCGCGAGCTTCTCGTGCGCCTTTCCACAACCCTGACCGAGGGTCTCGATTTTGATCTCGTCGCGACGTATCTGCGGGTCGGACGGGAGCGCTTCGAGCGCATCACGGGAGACGGAGATCTGCAGCCGGATTATCTCCCGGCTGCGGTCTCCGAGACCGAGTATCCGGGGAAGCACGAAGACGCCATGGCGTCTGCGGGCTTTGCGGTGAGAGTACCGCTCGAGCGTGTCGGCACGGTCCACGGCCTTCTCTATCTCGGGTTGCGGCGGGGCGTCTTCCCGCTCGGCAGCGAGGGTGAAGAGGTTGTGTCTGCATTTGCCGCCCAGGCGGCGTTGGCCCTGGAGAGCGCCCGGTACCTCGATGATCTCAGGCGCCAGGCGGAGGAATATCGGATCCTCCACGCCAACACCCAGCGCATTATCGAGTCATCGGCCGCAGCCATACTGGTATGTGATGCTGCAGCCCACATCCTATCCGCCAATCGACGTGCTGCCGACATCTTCGGGCTCGACGCCCAGGATCTGGTAGGGCGGGGGCTCGGCTCAGTTGTCGGCTTGCCCGAAGCCTGGCAGATCGAGCTTCCCTTGCACGCTGTCAACACCGAGGCGCGAACGTTGTCGGATCCTCGACGGCGGGTGATCCTGGCAGTGTCCGTGCTCGAGCTCGATAGCGGCAGCTTCAACGGCAGGGTGGTGGTTCTCCAGGACGTCACCGAGCTTCGCGAGCTGCAGGACCGGATGCGCGAGCACGAGCAATTGGCCGGCCTCGGTCGGCTCGCATCGGGTCTGGCCCATGAAATCAACACGCCCCTCACGGGCATTTCCTCCTTTGCCCAGATGCTGGGCGAGATGACATCTGAGGATGACCCCCGATCAACCATCATCGCCAAGCTGGTGGACCAGAGCTTCCGCGTTTCGCGAATCGTCTCCAATCTGCGCGAGATGGTGCGTGGTTCGAGTGACAGCCGGATGGTGCTCGAGATCGGTGAAATGGTGGTTCGGGCGGCTCAGGAGGCCGCACGCTCCCTGGGGGCGGAGAAGGCGCTGGAAATCGTGAGCGTTGAGGAGTCGGTGATGGTGTGGGCGTCGGCCGCGCCGCTCGAGCTGGCAGTGGGAAACCTGGTGCGCAACGCCATCGAGGCGTCGGCGCCCGGCGGGATCGTCAGACTCACGGTGGCCGCCGATGCTCAGTGGGCCGAGATCACCGTCGAAGATTCAGGCCCCGGCCTGCCGGACGATGTCCTTGAAATGGTCTTTGAGCCTTTCTTCACCACCAAATCCGAGCGTGGCGGAACCGGCCTGGGCCTTTCCATCACGCGTGATATGATCGGCCAGCTTGGTGGCGAGGTCGGGCTTGTGAACCTGGAGCGCGGAGGGGCCCGAGCGACGATCAGGTTACAAAGATGGCAGGAGCCGGAACCATCCTCGTGATCGACGACGAGCCCGTCCTTCAGGACGTGCTGGGGTCACTTCTGACGGGCGATGGCTTCGAGTATCTCAAGGCCACGACCGCCGCGGATGGCATGCAGGTTCTCCGCGAGGAAGAGGTCGATGTCGTCCTCCTGGATCTCATGCTGCCCGACCGATCGGGTCTCGAGCTGCTGCCCGAGATCAAGGCGTTCGATCCCCACCTGCCGGTAGTCGTGATCACCGCGTACTCGTCGGTGGAATCCGCGATCGACGCGATGCGTGCGGGTGCATTCCACTACGTTCCCAAACCGTTCAAGAACGAAGAGGTCCTTCACCTCGTTCATCGGGCCGCCGAGCGGCGGATGCTTTTCATGGAGAACCTCCAGCTTCGGAATCGTCTCGAAGGCATGGGCGAGATCGTGGGCACCAGCCGTCGCATCGAGGAGGTCTTCGAGCTCATGCGCCGCGCCGCACCGGCCCGCTCCACCATCTTGATCGTGGGCGAGTCCGGGACCGGCAAGGAGTTGGTGGCCCGCGCCATTCACCGACTCAGCTCGCGCGGCGACGGACCCTTCGTGCCGGTCCACACCAGCGCCATCCCGACCGACCTCCTCGAATCGACCCTCTTCGGGCATGTCAAAGGAGCGTTCACTGGAGCGGTGAGCAACCGCAAGGGCCTCTTCGAGGCGGCCCACAACGGCACGCTCTTCCTCGACGAGGTTGGAACGATCTCGCCGGAAACCCAGACCAAGCTCCTGCGTGTGATCCAGGAGCGGGAGATCCGCCGAGTGGGGAGCGTCGAGGCAAAGACCGTGGATGCCCGCCTCCTGGCGGCGACCAACACCAATTTATGGGAGGAGGTCCAGGCGGGCAACTTCCGGGAGGATCTCTACTATCGGCTCAACGTCATTACCATCGAGCTGCCGCCTCTGCGTGATCGCCACGACGACATTCCTCTTCTCGCAACACACTTTTTGAAGATCTACGTCGAAGAGAATCAACGTGAGATGGAGGGCTTCTCCCCAGCGGCCATGGACGCGCTCACCGAGTATCACTGGCCGGGAAACGTTCGCGAGCTCGAAAACGCGGTCGAGCGTGCGGTGGTTCTGTGCCGGGGAGATACCATCGAGATCGACGAGCTCCCGCAGGCGTTGCGCGACGAGGGGCCGAGCACCAAGCCGGTTGCCGATTTCCCGCCCGACGGCGTCGATTTCCGGGAAACGGTGGCAGAGTACCAGGAGTACCTGATCTGCGAGGCCCTGCGCCGCTCGGGTGGGATTCAGCGCCGCGCCGCCCGCATGCTCAAGCTCAGTCCCACGACCCTCAACGAGATGATCCACCGCCTAAAGATCCAGCCCGACACCGGCGAGAAGTAGGCCGCCGGCCCAGATACAAGATACAAGATTCAAGATACAAGGCCGCCCCCTCGCCGGTCATGGATCTTGAATCCTGCATCTTGGATCTTGGATCTTGGATCTTGGATCTTGCATCCGGGCAGCCCGACACACCGACGGCCCCGAGGGGGGTACGGGGCCGCCGGCAGAAGGAGGGTGTCGATGCTCATGAGTCTACGAATCATTCGCAGAAAAGTTTCATCTCCCCACCACCCACCCTCTCAGGGCGATTATCGTTTTGCTGAACCCTGAACCCTGAACCCTGAACCCTGAACCCTGAACCCTGAACCCTGAACCCTGAACCCTGCGCAAACCCTGGTGAAATCTCCGAATTGGGAGTAATCTTTTCGAGATGCCCTCGGCTTCAGTTCGTCGTGTGCTGGTGGTTGATGACTCCAGGCTGCAGTGCGCCGTGTGGCGCCGGTTGCTCGAGAAGCGCTACGGCGACAAGGTTGCGGTCGAGACGTACACCGATCCCGCCGAGGCGGTCCTAGCTATGGCCCCGGACGTCCACCTCCTCCTCCTCGATTGGGAGATGCCGGAGATGGACGGCAAGGAAGTGCTGGCGGCGGCCCGGGACGGGGG
>JAIVTZ010000010.1:0-17488 GCA_049188105.1 Deltaproteobacteria bacterium
AAGAGCTCGGTGTGGAGCTTGGCGACCCCGTTGACCTTGTGGCTGCCGACGATGGCGAGGTTGGCCATGCGCAGCCGCTTGTCGCCGTCCTCGGCGAGGATCGACATCCGGCGCAGACGGTCGGGCTCGCCGGTGAATCGGTCCTTGACGGAGTCCATGAAGCGGCGGTTGATCTCGTAGATGATCTGCACGTGGCGCGGAATCAGCGGCTCCATCACCGACACCGGCCAGGTCTCGAGCGCCTCGGGCAGCAGGGTGTGGTTCGTGTAGCTGCAGATGCTGCGGGTGATCTCCCAGGCTGGGATCCACTTGAGCCCGGCCTCGTCGAGCAGGTACCGCATGACCTCGGCCACGGTCAGCGCCGGGTGGGTGTCGTTGAGCTGGAAGGCGACCTTGTCGGGCAGCAGCTCCCAGGCCTCACCGTGGCGGCGCTGGAAACGGTCCATGACGTCGCGCACCGAGCACGCGACCAGGAAGTACTCCTGCATGAGCCGCAGGCGGCGCCCGGCCTCGATGTCGTCGGCCGGGTAGAGCACGCGCGTCACCGCCTCCACCCGCCCGCGCTCCTCCACGGCCTTGACGAAGTTGCCGCGCGAGAAGATCTGGAAGTCGAACTCCGATGCGGCCCGGGCGTTCCACAACCGCAGGATCGTGGTTGTGTTGGTGCCGTAGCCCGCGACGAGGATGTCGTAGGGGGTGCCGTACGCCAGCCGCCAGTCATTCCACACCGGCCGGTGCTTGCCGTCCTCCCGGGTTATCCAATCCACCCGGCCCCCGACCTTCACCGGAACCGTGAGGTCGTGGCGTGCCACCTCCCACGGGAATCCGCCCTCGAGCCAGGTGTCCGCGTGCTCGACCTGCCAGCCGTCCTCGAAGGACTGGCTGAACATGCCGTAGTCGTAACGCAGGCCGTAGCCGTAGGCGGGGTAGTCGAGAGTTGCCAGCGAGTCGAGGAAGCAGGCGGCGAGACGGCCGAGACCGCCGTTGCCGAGCCCGGGGTCGGGTTCCTCTTCGATGATGGTGTCGAGGTTGAGGCCGAGCAGCTGCATCGCCTCGCGGGCGGTGTCGAGAAGACCGGTGGCGATGAGGTTGTTGAGCATCAGGCGCCCGAGCAGGTACTCCATCGACAGGTAGTGGACCGTTTTCGGCCGCTGCTCGTCGTAGGTCCGGCTGGTCAGGATCTGGCGGTCGATCATCGACTCGCGCACCGCCCGTTCGAGGGCCGCCAGGTGATCGGCCGCGCGGGCCTGGCGCAGCTCGAGCCCGCAGGTGTAGCGCAGGTAGTGCAGAAACCGTAAGCGGAACTCCTCCGCCGTAGGTTGTTTGAGATGGACTGCCGGGAGCATGTTCCTCCTTTGCAGGTAGCGCGACGCCGAAAGGTAACACAATAGGTGGATTTCGAATTTCGGATTTCGGATTTCGGATTTATCGGCGCGGTGAAGGGCCACCCGGGGTCCGACAGCGTGTTGCCCGCGATCGTGTCAGCTGGCCGAATGAGGAAAATATTCGGTCCGTAACCCCTCTGAACAATCACGGGCAACGGTCTCAATCGACCCGTCCGCTCCCCGCAGCGCAAATTCGAAATTCGAAATTCGAAATTCGAAATCCTCGATGCGTTACCATGGGCGCAATGAAGGGCATGCGCTCGGCCGGCGTCATCCTCCATCCGACGTCCCTCCCGTCTCGGTTCGGTATCGGGGACCTTGGACCGACGGCTGCCGCCTACGCGGAGTGGCTGGCCGGCGCGGGCGCCCGCTGGTGGCAGGTGCTGCCGCTGCATCCTCCGGGGCCGGGCGACTCGCCCTACTCGGCGATTTCGACCTTTGCCGGCAACGAGCTCCTGATCAGCCCCGAACTCCTGGTCGAGGACGACCTCCTCGACGAGGCCGAGGTGGCCGATGTTCCTGACTTTCCGATCGAGCGGGTGGAGTTCGATCGGGTGAGACCGTTCAAGATCGACCTCCTGCGGCGCGCCTACCGCCGCTTCCGCGAGACCGAGCCCCCCACCCTGGCGGGGTGGCTTGCGGATTTCCGCGAACACCACCGCGACTGGCTCGCCGACTACGCCCTCTTTCGAGCCCTCAAGGACGCCCACGGAGGCGCGCCGTGGTACGAGTGGCCGCGGCCGCTCGCCCGTCGCGAGCCCGAGGCGCTGCGCGATTGGATGCAGCACCACACTGATGAGATCGATTTTGTCGAGTTCTGCCAGTTCCTCTTCTTCCGCCAGTGGACCGCGCTGCGCGAGTGGGCGCGCGAGATGGGGGTGGGGATCTTTGGCGACGTGCCGATCTTCGTGGCCCGCGACTCGGCCGACGTGTGGGCCCATCCCGAGCTCTTCCTTCTCGATGATGAGCTCCGGCCGACGGTCGTTGCCGGGGTGCCGCCGGACTACTTCTCGGCGACCGGCCAGCTGTGGGGCAACCCGCTGTACGACTGGGAGCGCATGGCCGGCGACGGATACTCGTGGTGGGTGTCGCGGCTGCGCCGCACCCTCGAGACGGTGGATGTCGTGCGGCTCGACCACTTCCGCGGCTTCGCCTCCTACTGGGAGGTGCCGGCGGACGAGGACACCGCGATCAACGGCCGCTGGAGGCCGGGCCCCGGGAAGCCGCTCTTCGACGCCCTCGAGAAGGCCCTCGGCAGCCTGCCGCTGGTGGCGGAGGATCTGGGCGAGATCACCCCCGACGTGATCGAGCTGCGCAAGGAGCTCGGTCTGCCGGGGATGGCGATCCTCCACTTTGCGTTCTCATCTGAACCGCGCTCGACCTTTATCCCGTACGCGCTCGAGCGCGATCTGGTGGTCTACACCGGCACCCACGACAACAACACGACCGTCGGCTGGTACATGGAGGACGCGACCGAGGACGAGAAGGACCTCGTGCGGCGGTACACCGCGAGCTCCGGTCGCGAGATCAACTGGGAGCTGATCCGCCTCGCCATGGGATCGGTCTGCGAAAATGCCATCGTCCCGCACCAGGACCTCGTCGGCCTCGGCGCCGACAGCCGGATGAATACGCCGTCGGTGGGTGAGGGAAACTGGCGCTTCCGGATCACTGCGCCGATGCTTGCCGAGGGCATCCAGGCGCGGCTTTATGAGATGATCGAGGTTTACGGCCGCGTGCCGACGTTTGACGATTGATCGTTGCGGTGCGTAAGCGCCGGAGGCGCGACAGACTCGTAGCCTGGGGCGTGAGCCCCAGGTATCAGGCGTCACAATATTCAGAAGCCCCTGATAGGGGGCGACAGATTGCGGCTGCGGCGTGAGCCGCAGCAACTGAAGGCAGAATGTCTGTCGCCGCTCCGCGGCTTGTCTTATTTTCTTGCACGTTGTTCCTGGGGCTCACGCCCCAGGCTAAATATCTGTCGCCGCTTCGCGGCTCGTAACTCCCCTACCAGAACACCGGTAGGGGAGGATTTATCCCCTCCCTCTCGTGGGTTAATTCCAGGTTAAACCCTGTCGCGATGTGATGGATCTCACCGGCGCGATCTTGAAACCGGTGCATTCAGGACCGATAATTGTTGTGATGAGATACTGTCTCTCACTCATCGGTGTCCTCGGTCTTACGCTGCTGGCCGTGGTGCCCGCCGCGGCCACGACCATCGTGCCGGCGGCCGATCCCGGTGAGCTCGCGCTCGACAGCGAGGCGGTCTTCCTCGCCCGCGCCGGTATGAGCCGGGCGATTGAGCGTCCGAGCTTTCTCGCCACCGAGACCGAGCTCGAGGTGCTGGCGGTGGTTTCGGGGCCGCTGGTTGCAGGCGAGAAGGTGGCTGTGACGGTCCCGGGAGGCGAGATCGACGGCGTCGGCTGGGCGGTGGCCGGGTCGCCGCGATTCATCGAGGGCGAGGTCTATCTGCTCTTCGCCGACCGCGGCGCCGACGGCCGCTGGCGACCCCGCCTGCTCGCGGACAGCGTGCTCCGGCAGGAGCATGAAGCCGACGGAACGCCGGTCCTGGTCCCCCTGGAGGAGGCGCGCGGGCTGGATCGGATCGGAGCATCACAGGGGGCCGGCGCGTTGATCCCCGCGCCGGTTGACGAGGCGCGTTTTCTGGAGCGTCTGCACCGGTCGCTCGAGGGCGAGGCGGGATGGCGCTGGACGCCGCTGATGGCCTCCTCCGCGTCGACCTGGTTGGAGTTGAAGGAGGCGCCGGCCGGTTGCGTGTTCATGAGGAGCGCGAGCGATGTTCCGATCCGGTGGAAGATATTTGAAGAAGGCGGATCCCAGGGCCTGTGGGCCGACGATGCGGGCGAGGCGTCGATAACCGGTGGCGGGTTCGACGAGGTCAACGACGCGATTGGGCGCTGGATGGGCGTTGCCGGCACGAGCCTCGATCTGACCTACAACGGATCCAAGTCCTTTACCATGTCGTGCACCAGCTCGAGCGATCAGGACGCCCCGCGTGCCGGCGCCGACATCGTGGTCTTCGACGATCCCTGTGACGACATCGATGATCTCGTGAACTGCGGCGGCACCCTGGCCTTCGGGGGACCCTGGTTCGGCGGCATCCACCGGTTCGACGATCAGAACTGGTTCACCGCCTCGTCGTGGTTTGTGGTTGTGAACAACGGGGTTGGGGAATGCCTCCAGAGGTTTGCCTTCGAGCTCATGATCACCCACGAGCTCGGTCACGGGCTCGGCTTCGGGCACACCGAAGACTCCGAGTCGCTCATGAACGCCACATGCTGCCACGAGCACAACGCGCTCGACTTTGCGTGCGCTCAGTACCTGTATCCGGCCCAGAGCACGGAGTCGGCGCAGGTGACGGTGCCGGTGATCGCGTATGTGAACGGTGTCGGTGGGACGCCGTGGCGCACCAATGTGACAATCGCCAACCCCACCGACGGTGGCCTCACGGTGGATCTCACCTATCAGGCCGGCGGCGAGCCGCCGGTCACGGTGACGCGTTCCCTGCCGGCAATGGCGTCGCTCTTCTACGAAGACATCGTGCCCACGCTCTTCGACGCCGGAGACGGCCGCGGTCCCCTGCGGATGACCTCCGACTGCTCCGGTGACCTGTGTCCGGTGATCGTGTCGCGGACCTATGCCGAGCGCTCGTTCGGCAATTTCGGTTCAGGGGTGCCGGCGGATGTGGTCCCCGCCGCCGGGGCGGTCACGATGCCGGGCTTGTTCGAGGACGGCGAGTACCGGTCAAACTTGTCGGTGACGGCCGACGTGGGCTCTCCCGTCGACGCCACCTTCGAGCTCTTCCGCGGCGGCGACGGCCTGGTGAGGTCGAATGTGCGGCGTACGGTGCCGGCAGGGGAGCAGGAGCAGTGGTCGTTGGACCAGCTCTTCCCCGGGCTCGCCCGTGACGGAGTGCCGATGACGGTGCGGGTCACCATGGATCAGCCGGGAGTCGCCAGCGCATCGGTCGTCGACAACGTCTCGACCGACTCGGCGGTGATTCTCGGCAAGCAACCGTCGACCGGCTGGATCGTTCCGGTCGTCGCCCACATTCCGGGGAGGGACAATACCGAGTGGACCTCCGAAGTGTCGCTGTGGAATGCCAGCGGCGGTCCGGTCACGGTCCATTTGGAGTACCTCCCGGAGAACACCGACAACTCGGCCGCCGGAATCACGAGTCCGGAGATCCACATCGCGGCATTCGAATCCTTGACCCTCGAGGACGTCGTGCTGGGTCGCTTCGGGATTGACGACGGCAAGGGCACGCTGCTGATCGAGGCTTCCGGTTCGGTCACCGTGACGTCCAGGGTCGCGACCGCGGGCCCCAACGGCGGCACCTCGGGCAACGGCGTCCGCACGTTTCACGATGGGGCGTGGTCGAAGACCCAGGCGATGCTGCCGGGAGTGCGGATGCGCGACGGCTTCCGCACCAACGTCGGGTTCATCAGCGGTGCGGAGGCGATCACCGTCCGCTGCAAGCTCTTCAACATGGATGGAGCCCTGGTGGCAGAAGGCTCGGTCAACGTCAAACCGCGGTCCCTGCGTCAGCTGTCGGTGGAGAGGATCTTCGGCAGCAGCGGCTACACGGTTCCCGATCCGGTGGGCGCGATGATCGTCGAGGGGGACGGCGATTTCCTCGCCTACCTGACAGTGATCGACGGGACGTCGCAGGACCCGGTCTTCGTGATGCCGAAGTAATTCTTCGGTCCGGGGCTCGCGGCCTTGCAGACCGCGTACCGCGGACCGAAGAATGACTCCTATGGTCGGACAGCGCGACAGCTTCCGACCGGCCAACTCGCGTCGCCTATCGGGGTGGCTACAACCCAACCGAAAACGCTCCGCCCGCCGGCAGGCGAGACGCCTGCCCCACAAAAGAACACCGATCCTGGTCGTCTTGTGGGGCAGGCGTCTCGCCTGCCGGGCGGGTTGGCGGGTTGTTCTAACCCTTCTCCCGAATTGCCTCCAACTGCTCGGTCATCAGACCTTCGAAGAGCGGCAGCTTGTAGCCGTTTTCAGCCAGCGGCTCGGCGCCCTCGACGGCCGCCTTCGACGCGGTGGCGATGGTTGCCGCATCCAGCTTCTTGCCGGTGATAGCGGCCTCGACACCGGTGGCCCGCCACGGCACCGGCGCCGCCCCGGAGAGGAAGACATTGGCCGAGCGCACCGTGTCGCCATCGAAGACGATGGCGAGGGCGACCCCGGCGAGGGCGAAGTCCCACGCGCCGCGGGTCCGCACCTTGCGGTAGGACGACCGCAGCCCGTCGGCGGGTGGCGGCAGCACGACCTCGGTGAGGATCTCGTCGACCTCGAGCACCGTCTCGCGCCTCGGGTCCTCGGTCGCCGGCACGTGGAAGGACTCCACCGCCACCGAGCGGCTCGATGTGGGGCCGGAGATGCGGCACACGGCGCCGAGTGCGGCCAACGCGGGCGCGATGTCCGACGGGTGGACGATGTAGCACATATCGCCGCCGAAGATGCAGTGGTACTGGTTCTCGCCCTCGTAGGCGTAGCAGATCTGGCCACCCTTGCGCAGACAGTCGAAGTCGCCCCGGTAGTACCAGCAGCGTGGTTTCTGACACAGATTGCCACCGAGGGTGCCCTGGTTGCGGAGCTGGGGGCTGGCGACCACCGCCGCTGCCTGGGCGAGCGCCGGGTAGCGTTGGCCGATCGAGTCGTCGGCCGCGATGTCGGCGATCGAGGTCAGGGCGCCGATGCGGACGCTGCCGTCGGCAGCGGCCCGGACGCCCTGGAGCTCCTTGACCGCCGACAGCGACACCACGGTGTCGGCGCTGAAGATGCCGTCGCGGAGACATCCCAGGAGGTCGGTACCGCCGGCATGGATGAGGGCCGGCCGGTCATTGAGGATGGCGAGGGCGTTGTCGATCGACGTGGCGCGGGCGTAGGTGAACTTGGGAAGCATCTCAGGCCTCCTTTCGCTGCTCGGCTATCAGCCGCACCAGCTGGGTCGGGTTGAGCGGAGTGTCGGTCACCCGGATGCCGATGGCATCACATACAGCGTTGGCGATCGCCGCCGCCGTTGGTATGGTCGCCGGCTCTCCGAGCCCTTTGGTGCCGGTGGTGTTGAACTCGGTGTCGGGACGATCGATCGGGGCGTTCTGGTGCGACAGCGCGACGTCCATCATCGTCGGAATCTTGTAGTCGTGGAAGTTGGCGTTGGCCATTTTGCCGGTCTGCCGGTCGAGCACGCGCTCTTCGGTCATCCCGAAACCGACGCCCATGACGATGCCGCCAAAGAGCTGGTTGTCGTAGGTCAGGCGGTTCAGCACCCGGCCGGAGTCGTGGGCGCCGAGGAAGCGCAGCAATCGGACCTCACCCGTCCGGGTGTTGACCTCGACCTCGCAGAACTGGGCGCCGTATGGCCACGTGAACTTGCCCTCGGGGTTGGGTTCGCGGTAACCGGTGCCGATCACCACGCCCTGGCGGTCGAGCTTGGCAAGCTTGCTGACCTCGATCTTCTTCTCCGAATTCGAACGGCTGGAGATTGTCAGATCGTGAAGCTCGAGATCGGACTCCTCCACCTCGAGCTCTTCTGCGGCCATCTCCAGCAGTTGCTTTTTGACGGCGAACGCGGCGGCGCGAACCGCGGGAGAGTCGGACGGCACCGTCTTGCTGCCGCCGGACGAGGTCGCGTACTGCGTGGTGGCGGTGTCGGCGTGCTCGATCTGCATCCTCTCCACCGCGACGCCCAGCTCCTCGGCGACGATCATCGCAGCCCAGGTCTTGGTGCCGGTTCCGATGTCGGACGCGCCCATGTTGAGGTTGACGCTGCCGTCGGAGAAGAGCTTGACGATCACCGTCGATGGCGGCCCTCCCGCATAGCCCCAGAAGCAGGCTGCAACGCCCACGCCGCGACGGAGATGACCGTCGCTCTCGGTTCGCGCACGCGCCTTCGCCCATCCGAACTCCTTGGCCCCCTTGCGCAGACATGCCGCGAGGTGGTTGGAGGTGAGCGGCACACCGTCCTCGTACTGTGCCATCTCGGCGATGTTTTTCAGACGAAGGTCGACAGGGTCGATTTTGAGCTTTTGCGCGATCTCGTCCATGACCTGCTCGAGGGCCCACGCGCACTGGGGAAAGCCCGGTCCGCGCATCGGTCGCGCCTTGCCCGCGTTGGTGTAGACCGTGGTGTCCTCGGCCCGGATGTTCGGGCATGTGTAGAGGTATACGGCCATCGTGCTGGTGGAGGCGTTGTAGCGGTAGGCGCCGTTCGAACCCAGACTCTTGTAGTCCATGGCGGTCAGCGAGCCGTCGTTCTTGACTCCGATTTTGATGGTGATCGTATTGCCCGGCCGGTTGCCGGTGACCCGGAAGCAATCCTCCCGCGGCAGGAAGATCTTGACCGGGCGTCCCGTCATTCGCGCCATGAGGGCGGCGAACACGGTGTACTTCCCGGTTTCGAGCTTGGCGCCGAAACCGCCGCCCATGTAGTGGCCGATCACCCGCACGTTCGCCAAGGGCAGGCCGAGTGCGCGGGCCATGGCCTGCTGCACGCTGAACACGCCCTGCGTGCTGTCCCACACGGTGAGCCTGTTTCCATCCCATCTGGCCACCGATCCGTGCGGCTCCATGGGCGCGTGGATCTCACACGGCGTGCGGAAGGTGCGCTCGATGACGAAGTCGGCCTGTTCAAAGCCTGCGGTGAGATCTCCGCGCTCACGCACCGACGGTTCCCCGACCAGGTTCCCGCCCTCGTGAACGGCCGGTGCGTCCGGTGCGAGGGCGGCCTCGTCGTCGACGACGAAAGGCAGGACCTCGTACTCGACCTCGATGGCGCGGATGGCGTCAAACGCCTGCGGGAGGGTTTCAGCTGCGACCGCCACGACCTCCTCGCCCTCGTGCCGGCAGTGGGGATCGAAGAGCCGGCCGTAAAACGTGCCGCGCCGTTCGTACCACCCCATGTCGGCGCCCGGAGAATCGCCGGTGAGCACCACGCGGACCCCCGGCATTTTCTCCGCCTTGCCGGTGTCGATCTTGAGCACCTTGGCGTGGGCGTGCGGGCAGCGCAGGATCGCGCCGTGCAGCATGTCCGGCAGGGAGACATCATGGGGGTAGACTGCGGTGCCGCTGACGCGCTCATAGGCATCGACTCGCGTCACCCGAGTGCCGATCACCGTGGTTGTCTTCCAGGGCGCGGGGTATTCGTCTGTTTGAGGTGTTTCCGGAACCGTGTCGTCCAACCAATAGGGAGTTTCCTCAGACATCAGCTGTCTCCCTTCTTGAGCTCGGCGGCTCGGGTCACCGCGTTCGTGATGTTGGCGTAGGCGCCGCAGCGGCAGAGGTTGCCACTCATGCCGTGGCGGATCTCATCGAAGGAAGGGGACGGGTTGATTCGGAGCAGGCCTTCGGCGGCCATGACCTGGCCGGGGGTGCAGTAACCGCATTGGAAGCCATCTTCCTCGACGAAGGCCCGTTGCGTTTCACCGAGCTCCTCGCCGTCGAGCAGACCTTCCACGGTCGTGATCTCGGTCCCCTCGGCCTCGATCGCCAATGTCATGCAGGCGTAGCGCGGCCGGCCGTCGATCAGCACCGTGCACGAGCCGCACTCTCCGCGCTCGCAGCCCGCCTTGGTGCCGCTGATGCCGAGGCGCTCGCGGAGCACGAAGAGCAGGGTCCAGCGAGGCTCCACCAACAAACGGTGGGTCCGGCCGTTGATGGCCAACGCCACCTGAATCATTTCGTCGGGTTCGGTGATTTCAGGGATCGCCTCGGCGCGACGGGCGACGCCGGTCGCGGCGGCCATCGCGCCGGCGCCGACCGAGCCGAGAAAACCACGCCGCGTGACGCCCTTGTCCGGTTCCTTCTTCGGATCCACTTTTTTGGCCATTGTTCCCTCCTGATCCATCGATGAGGTCAAATTAGATTGAGTCTAAATTGCTGTATTGAATACACATAGGCATTATACGCGGATTGAAGGATCATGTTTGAGCTAGGGTTGCGGCCGAACGCAGGATTGTCACGGCGTAGACCGCAGGGCGAAGCCAGAAGGCGCGATAGATCCATAGCCTGGGGCGTGAGCCCACGGAGCCGTTCGAATGTTTAGGTTGAACGTTAGAACGTTGCGGTGCCCGAGCGCCGGAGGCGCGACAGATTCATAGCCTGGGGCGTGAGCCCACGGAGCCGTTCGAATGTTTGGAGGTTGAACGTTAGAACGTTGCGGTGCCCGAGCGCCGAAGGCGCGACAGATTCATAGCCTGGGGCGTGAGCCCCAGGTACCAGGCGTCACAACACCCAGAAGCCCCCGAAAGGGGGCGACAGATTGCGGCTGCGGCGTGAGCCGCAGCCATCATCTTCTGATTGTCTGTCGCCGCTTCGCGGCTGGTTGTTTTTTTCCATACCGTGTTCCTGGGGCTAACGCCCCAGGCTATGAATATGCCGCCGCTTCGCGGCTGGCTCGATCCGTGAGTGGCAGATTCGCCATACCATCCGAAGGGGCGGGGTCAATTCGCGCTCGCCTCAGTGGCGTCCGTAGGGGCGGGGTTTATCCCCGCCCGTGTGTCTCCTTGTGAGGTAGAGTACCGGCATGGAAAACCAAGACGGCTCGGCGGACGTGTTCATCGACGTGATCCTGGAGGCGGCGGGGGAGGCTCGGCAAGCCGATCTACTCGATATTCGGATCGGGCCCTTTTGGACCGTGGTCCACACCAGCATCGGCACGGGCATGGCCTCGAGCCTCCGGTCCGAATCGCATCTCCACGGCACAGAGCCGATCGCGGATGCCGGGAGGCTTGACGAGCGCTCGCCGCTGGAGCTCGCGGCGCTGATGCGATCGGAGTCGGTGCCGGAGGCCGCCATCGGGCTGGCCGCGGCCAATGCCCTGCTCGCTTCGACAGTTTCAGGACTCACGGAGGAGAAGGCGGTGTCTATCCTGCGCGAGCGCGGCGCCGGCAAGCGGGTCGCGATGATCGGACATTTCCCGTTCGCGGACGAGCTGCGCGAGAGCTGCGAAGAGCTGATGGTCTTCGAGCGCGGACTCGGACGCCGCGACGGCGACCTCGGCGACGAGTCGATCGAACAGCTCCTCCCCGATGCCGATGTCGTGGCGGTGACCGCCACCACTCTCCTCAACGGGACGCTCGCCGGCGTCCTGGCCGGCATCCGCGACGACGCCTTCGTCATGCTGCTCGGCCCGAGCACGCCGCTGACGCCGGCGCTGCACCGATTCGGCTTCGACGTGCTCTGCGGCACCGTCATCGACGACCCGGTCGGCGTGTTGAGGGCGGTAGAGCAGGGAGCCGTGACGAGGCAGATCAAAGGCGTCCGGAGGGTGTGTTTGTGGAGGGATGGCAGAAATTAACGCAAAGGCGCAAAGGCGCAAAGGGTTTATTGCATTGAGAGACGGCCAAGTTATGACCGAGAACGAGATCAGCAAAGTGATTGTCGATGCGGCGATTGAGGTGCATCGCGAGTTGGGCGGGCCGGGGCTTTTGGAAAGCGTTTATGAAGAGGCGCTTGCATTCGAGTTGGAGGAAAGAGGTCTCTCGGTGGAACGTCAGCAGAGGGTACCGATCGTATACAAGGGGCGGCGTTTGGCAGGAAATCTTCGCCTTGATCTCATCGTGAACAGAAAGGTGATTGTCGAGTGCAAGGCCACCACCATGTACAACTCAGTCTTCGAGGCGCAGGCGCTCACCTACCTTCGTCTTCTCGATCTCAAACTCGCGATGGTCATCAACTTTGGGAAAAGACGAGTTAGCCAGGGCGTCCGTCGAGTCGTCAACGGTCTCGAAGAAGGAGAAGCCAAAGTTGAGTGATTCACTTTGCGTCTTTGCGTCTTTGCGCCTTTGCGTTGTCTTCCGGCAGCAGCTGTTTTGTTGGAGCAAGTTGTGCTTGCCGGTCTGATCCTGGCTGGGGGAGAGGGGACGCGGTGGGGGGGGCCAAAGGCTTGGGCGCGGCTGCCCGGCGGGGGAAGCTTTCTCGACGCATGCGAAATGACCCTTCGCGAGGCCGGGGCGTCACCCATTGTGGCCACGCTGCCACCGGCGACCGAGGACCCTCGGATCGACGGACTGGAGGTGATCGCCCTGCCGGAGCCGGGGATGGACATGTTCGGATCCCTGCGGGTGGGCCTGGATCGCCTCGTGGAATCCCCCTCCTGGCGAGTCGTTGCCGTGCTTCCGGTGGATCACCCGTTGGTTCGGCCGGAGACGGTAACAGAGCTGGCAGCGGTCGCTGGACCCGCCGCGATTCCGTCGTTCAACGGCAAGCACGGACATCCGATCTGCGTGGACCGCGAGGTGGCCTCAGCCATTGTCCGTGGCGAGCTCGCGGGACCGACCCTGCGCGAAGTGCTGCGCGCGGTCGGCGTCGCCGAGGTACAGGTTGACGATTCGGGAGTGGTGGCCAATTGCAACACCCCTGCCGCGCTCGCCGCGGCGCTGGTGTGCCTCCGCGAGCGCAATTCTCAATTTTGAATTCCCGCCCACCCCCGCGAAAAAACCGGGTGATTGGGTGGGAATTGAGAATTAAGAATTGAGAACTGAGAATTAGACCGGCGTTCGCATGGTAACGAACTCCTCGGCCGCCGTCGGGTGGATGCCGATGGTGGCGTCGAAGGTGGCCTTGGTGGCGCCGGCCTTGAGCGCGACGGCTATGCCCTGGACGATCTCGCCGGCGTCGGCCCCGACCATGTGGACTCCGAGCACGCGATCCGATGGCTTGTCCACCACCAGCTTCATCATCGTGCGCTCGTCGCGGCCGGAGAGGGTGTGGACCATGGGTCTGAAGGCGGATCGGTAGATGACGACGTCGAACCCCTGGTCGCGGGCCTCGGCCTCGGTCAGACCGACGGTGCCGATTGGGGGCTGGCTGAAGACCGCCGACGGAACATCGGTGTAGTCGACGACGGTCGGGTTGTCGTTGAAGAGCGTCTCGGCCAGCGCCATGCCTTCGGCCAGGGCGACGGGGGTGAGGGCGATGCGGTCGATACAGTCGCCGAGGGCGTAGATGCCGGGCACGCTGGATTCCAGTTGTTCATCGACCACGACGGCGCCGCGGTCGCTGAGCTCGACGCCGATCTCCTCGAGCCCGAGACCGGCGGTGTTGGGCAGACGGCCCATCGCGCTCAGGATCTGGTCGGTCTCGATCACATCGCCGTGGTTGGTGGTGGCCGCGAGCCCGTTGTCGGTGCGCTCGATACGGTCGATCAGGGTCTCGAAGCGAAGATCGATGCCTCGCTTGCGCATCTCCTCCGCGAGGGTGGAGCGCACGTCGTCGTCGAAACCGCGGAGGAATAACGGGCCCCGGTAGACCAGGGTGACCTCGGATCCCATCCCGTTCAGAATGCCCGCGAACTCGACCGCGATGTAGCCGCCCCCGGCGATCACGATGCGCGGTGGTTGGCGGTCGAGATGGAAGATCTCGTCGGACGTGATGCTGAGCTCGTTCCCCGGGATCTCCGACTTGAAGGGGCGGCCTCCGGTCGCGACGAGAATCCGGTCGGCTGTGACAACCGTTCCGTCCACCTCGACGGTGTGGCGGTCGCGGAGGCGGGCGCGGCCTTTGAGGATCCGAACTCCCGCGCCCTCGAGCAGCTCACGGTAGATGCCGTTGAGGCGGGCGATCTCCCGGTCCTTGTTGGCGATCAGGGTCGCCCAGTCGAAGGTCGGCTGCGCCACGGTCCACCCGAAACCCTCTGCATCTTCGGCTGCCGCCGAGAATGCCGAGGCGTAGACCATGAGCTTTTTCGGTACGCATCCGAGGTTGACGCAGGTGCCGCCAAGCCGCGAGACCTCGGCGACCGCTACCCGCGCACCGTAGCCGCCTGCCATTCGGGCGGCACGCACGCCCCCGGATCCCGCACCGATGACGAAAAGGTCAAAGTCATACTGTGTCATGGCGCACATCCTACATGTACCGCCGACCGGTGGCGGCTATGCGCCGTCAGTTTTGAGTTTTGAGTTATGAGTTTTGAGTTACTCGCGCCCTTCCGACTCCCTGGGAGGCTAGATGAGGAACAACTCAAACCTAAAAAACTAAAAACTCAAAACTTGTTCGGGACGGTGTGTGAAAAATTCGAAATTCGAAATTCGAAATTCGAAATTCCTACTTCTGCTTAATGACCTCGAGGTTGATGTTCACCTCGACGTCGTCGCCGAGAATCAACCCCCCGCTGTCGAGCGCTCTGTTCCACGACACGCCGAAGTCCTTACGGTCAATGGTGGTCGACAGCTCGTAGCCGGCGCGGACTCCGCCCATGGCGGCCATCTCGCCGAGATAGTCCACAGTGAGCGTGATCGGCTTGCTCACCCCGTGCAACGTCAGGGTACCGGCGACCGCGAAGGAGTCGTTGTCGATCTTGGTGACCTTGGTGCTCGTGAACGTGATTTCTGGAAATTTTTCGACATCGAAGAAATCGGCCGACCGCAGGTGACCGTCCCGGTCTTCGTTCCTGGTGTCGAGGCTGGCCGCCTGGATCGAGAACTGCACTCCGCTGACGTCGAGGTTGTTGAAATCGGCGGTGATCGTACCCTCGAAATCGGTGAACTCCCCTCCGACCTTCGAGACCAGGTGACGCACCTTGAAGGCCACGTTGGAGTGGTTGGGGTCGATGGTGTAGAGGTCCTGGGCAGCGGCCGCGCCGAAGCCGAGCACGAGGACGAGAGCGGTGATGATGGTAGCTTTTCGCATTTTTTCCTCCGGTCAAACAGGTCGATATGATG
This sequence comes from Deltaproteobacteria bacterium, assembly GCA_049188105.1. Classification (GTDB taxonomy): domain Bacteria; phylum Acidobacteriota; class Thermoanaerobaculia; order Thermoanaerobaculales; family Sulfomarinibacteraceae; genus Sulfomarinibacter. Next base: position 15,083 of record JAIVTZ010000010.1, read on the forward strand.
TCGCGCAGACGTTTCGTTGAACACGGCGTCCATGGTGACAATTCCACACCATCTGCCATTGCGGCATCGACGGGATCGATCCGGGGCCCGAAATGCCCTGTTGAAGGAGGAATTTCCCTGGAAACTCCGTGTTGTGGCTGAAGGTATCGCAGTACACCCGCCGCAATTGGAGTGGTATTCGGTCGCCAATGCATAAACCTGCCTCCACTTCGCTTCCTCAACATGCAATTCAATGTATCCGTCGCGAGGCACGGGCAGGAAGGCGTCGTGGCGCCCTCGATATTTCACACCAATCTTGGCGGGGCACACTGGGACGATGAGATCACGATGGCAGGAAACTTGCTAGGGTATGGGCGTGCGTAGCGAAAAGAGCCTTTTCCGCCGATCGCTGGAGATCTCGGTGCTGCTTCACCTGCTGTTGATCTTCCTGGTGGCGCCGAGCTTGAAACGAGCGTGGCCGACATCCGACGCCTCCGCGGTCGAGCTGGTGCAACCGCCGCTGTCCGACGATCAGCCGCCGCTCGAGTTCGAGTTCGTCGATCTCGCCGAGGAGCGCGAGGAGGAGCCGGTCTCGGACCAGGTGCCGCTGTCGGATCTCGACCGCCGCGCCCATGGCGGCGAAGGCGAGGCGGCAGACAGACCATCGACCCAGGGCAACACCCCGCAGCTCGTGCAGGCCGACGGCGCGCAGGCTTTCGGCGCCGGATCGCCGCCGCAGGCGCCGGGGCAGCAGGTACCGCAGGTGCCTCCGCCCGACCGCCCGCAGGAGGAGCCGCTCGAAAGACCGACCGAGGAGCAGCAGACCGAGCCCGACGTCGAAGGTGCGGGAGAGGAGGCGCCCAAACCGGAGGCTCAACAACCGGCGATCCAGCTTCCTCCGCCCGGCTCGTGGGCCCTGCCCCCGGACCAGGGCGGTCTCCCGGAGATGCCGGATCGCGATGACGGCGGACAGGTTGACACGGGCGGGCTCTCCTTCGATACCCAGTGGTACGATTGGGGACCCTATGCCAAGGCGATGCTGGCCAAGATCAGGCGGCACTGGCGGATACCGGAAATCGCGATGATGGGGGTCCAGGGCCGGGTCAGGATCCGGTTCTTCATCGAGCGCGACGGAACGGTCACCGGGCTGCGAATCGTCGATGAGTCCGGAAAGCCGCCCATGGACTTTGCCGCGCGGGACGCGATTGCTGATTGCTCACCCTTTGAACCGCTGCCCGTGGAACTCGGCGGCGCCGGGCGCGAGGGTGTTACCATCACGTTCTTCTACAACCGTGGCGGCCCGGACCGGGGCCGGCGGTGAGGTAGATTCTCAAAATTGGAGCTGAGTTTTGGTTGACATTCTGATATCTGGTGGACCGGTCATGATTCCCCTCGGCATCTTGTCGATGGTAGCTCTGGCCATCATCATCGAGCGGCTGTGGATGCTGCGGAGCAGGAACTTTCTCCAGCCCGCCATCGTCCAGACGCTGTCCGGGCTCCTCGCGAGCAACAAGTACCGCGGCGCGGTGGACTATTGTCGTCGTCATCCCGGCCCGTTCACCGGCCTGGTGACAGCGTTGGTCGAGAACCGCCAGGCGCCGTACGACGAGCTCAAACAGATCCTCGAGGACACCGGGCGTCTCGAGCTCATGGGTCTCCAGCGCGGACTGGCGGCGCTCGCCACCATCGTTGCCGGCGCACCCCTCCTCGGCCTCCTCGGAACCGTGATCGGCATGATCAAGATCTTCGCGGTCGTCGCGACCGCCGGCTCCGGTATCACCGAGCAGCTCTCGGCGGGCATCTCGCAGGCCCTCATCACGACCGCCACCGGGTTGGTGATCGCCCTCCCGGCGCTCTTCACCCACGCCTACCTCGAGTCGAGAGCGGTGGGCATCCTGGCCGACATCGAGTCGCAGATCCTGGATTTTCTGCATCTCGTGCGTGAGCACGAGAAGGTTAGCGACGAGGAGGATTGATGCGTCTCGCCCCTCTTCGGCAGCACAAGCCTGAGATCCAGATGTCGGCGCTGATCGACATCGTCTTTCTGCTGCTGCTCTTTTATGCGGTCACCACCACGTTTGTGTCCGATGAGCGTCTCAAGCTCAAGCTGCCGGAGGCCAAGACCGCCGAGGATGCCGGGGTCAGCCGTGAGGAGAGGCCCCCCGAGGTCAAGGTGGCGGCCGATGGAACCATCTGGATCGATGACCGGATCGTCCCCGAGAGCGAGCTCGAGAACCGGATCCGCCAGCTCGTGGAGCGGGCGCCGGACGACGGCATCATCCTCAAGGGGGATAAAGCTGCCGACTATGGAGTGATCGTGCATGTCCTCGACATCGCCCGCAGCGTCGGCGCAAAGGGGATCCAGATGAGCGCCGAACGGCCCGTCGAGCAATAATTCGTCTCCGTGCCCGTTCGTCCACATGGCAG
>JAIVTZ010000011.1:0-16428 GCA_049188105.1 Deltaproteobacteria bacterium
GGTATTCGGTCGCCGATGCATCCATCCTGCCTGCACTTCGCTTCCTCAATATACATAAGGTATTTATCGGTCGCGAAGTGCAGGCAGGATGGCGCCTCGGCGCCCTCGATACTACACACCAATTATGGCGGGGCACACTAGCTCGTGATGAATGCGGTAGAGTCGTCCGCACCATGGCCTTCATGAACCGTCTCGGCCGCCTCAGGGAAGGACTCGCAGCACACGTTGAAAACCTGGTGCTGCTAGAGGTCACCGGATCCACCCACGCGTTGGCCAGAACGCTGATCGCCGACATGGATGACGAGCACCAGAATCTGGGATCAACGTTGATCGTTGCCGATCGTCAAGATGCCGGCGAGGGCCGCGGAGATCGTCACTGGGAATCTCCCCCTGGCGGACTGTACATGAGTTGGCTGCGTTCCGGCCTCACTGCAGAAACCATCGCGCAATTGCCCATGCTCGCCGCCGCCGCGGCCCACACCGCGGTCACCGCTGTCGGCGTCCCGGATGCGCGCATCAAATGGCCCAACGATATTCTCGTCAACGGCCGAAAGCTCGCAGGGCTGCTCGTGTTCGCGCGCCATGGCGAGACCAGTTGGGTCACCATCGGCCTCGGTGTCAATTTGGAATCCGCACCGGTCATCAACAGCGACGACGCGCTCCCTGCAACCTCGATCGCCGATCACGTCGCCGAGGGCGACCTCGACAGATGGCGGCACGACATCGTGTGTGCGTTCATCACCGCGCTCGATCGCTCGATGGCGGACCCAAAACCGGCGCTCGAGATCTGGCGCAGTTTGCTCATCCAGCAACCCGATGACTCGATCACCGTGCGACTCGCCTCTGGCAAGGAGGTGTCTGGAATCCTCGTCGACCTCAGCGAGGAGGGGTTTCTGCGCATCCGCACCAACGGTAGGGAGCGGGTCATCACCGGGGGCGACATTATCGAGAGCTGAACCGCATTTCTCAATTCTCAATTCTCAATTCTCAATTTCCGCCCATCCGGCTTCGCCCTTCGGGCTACGCCGCGACAAGCCCACCCCCAACTTGCACCCTCCTCTCGGAGCCCCCAGTCGGCGCACGAGGGCGCGTTCACCGGAGGTGCCTGGCATCCCGACATGATGTTGTCCTCAACATCATGGCGGCGTGCCTGGCATCCTCTCGCGGTAGCTCCTCGCCGGAGCGCGGGCACGGAGACGCGGTCGGATCAGGGCACGGCTTGCAGGCGCTTGAGAAAGCGGCCGGGGGGTTCGAAGCCGGTGATCCGGAAGACCTCTTCTCCACCCGAGAAGACGATCACCGTCGGCACCCCCATCACGCCGTACTCGGTGGTCAGGGCCTGGTTGGCCTCGGTGGCGCGGGTGAGATCGACCTTGAACCGCGCGTAACCCTCAAGCACCGCGCGAACCTCCGGCGCCGAGAACGTCCTCTCGTCGAGCTCGCGGCACGGGGCGCACCAATCGGCGTAGAAGTCGATGATGAGCGGGCCGCCGGTGGCGATCGCGGCACGCACCGCCGCAACTTCGTAGGCCTGCCACTCGAATTGGTCACCGCCGGCCGCGGGTGCGGCACCACCGTGCCGGACTCCGGGCGCCATGAGCACGCCCGCGATCAACATCGCGGCCGCCAGCGCCCGCATGACCCGATCAATCGTCGGCTGCTCATGCCCGGTACGATCCACCAAAAGGAGATAGAGGGCGCCGAGCACCAGCACTCCGGACATCAACCAACGACCCGAATCGCCTGGCATCAGGGGGGCCGCAAAGTACGCCGCCATGGCGACGAGGATGACGCCGAATACCCGGCGCACCCCGATCATCCACATTCCCGAAGCCGGCAGCTTGTTGATCGCCCCGGTGAAGGTGCCGAGGATCAGGTAGGGAAGACCGAGGCCCGCTGCGAGGGTGAAGAAGAGGATAAACCCCAATACCGGATCGCCGCGCTGGCCGACGTAGGTGAGAAGGCCGACCACGAAGGGGCCGATGCACGGCGCCGCGATAAAACCCATGATCAAGCCCATGATGAGCGCGCCGAACACTCCCGTTCGACCACCGGACGCCTTCTGCGCCCAGGTCGGCACCCGAAGCTCCCAGAGACCAAACATGGAGGTCGCCAATAACAGCAGCACCACCACGATCAACCCCACCACCCAGGGACTCTGGAGGGCGCTGCCGAAGATGGCGCCACTGAGGGCCGCCAACACTCCGAGGACCGAGTATGTCAGCGCAATACCGAGAACATAGGCGAGCGCAAGCGGGAATGTGCTCCCCTTCCGATCTTTCGTCTGCTGAGTGAAGAAACCGATGGTGATGGGAATGAGCGGGAAGACGCACGGTGTGAGGTTGAGGGCGAGGCCCGCGAAGAAGACCCCGATCAGCAGGAGGGGAAGTGATCTGGAGGCCAGATCCGAGGAATTCCCCGACTGGTCGGAGCCGGCGGTCCCAGCACCAAACCCCGCGAAGACCTGCTCGTTTGCGGACCTCGAAGAGCTGCCCGGCGCCGCCACGGTGATGTCGACTCCGGCACGCACCTCCTCCGGCGGCAGGCACTGGGTGTTGTTGCACGCTTGTGCGGTGACCGCTACTCGAAGGCGCACCTTACCAACCGCCGAGGACGGGATCACCAGTCCGGCGAGAATCACCGCCTCGTGCTCCCACACCTCGATAGGAGCGTCTGAAAACTCGAACTCGATGGACTTGCCATCAGGAAAGCTCACGACCGGTGCGAGCCACCCTTCGGGAAGGATGAACTCCACCTCGGTGGGCAAGGAGAACTCGTCCCCGGGGTCGTCCGAGTTGACGTGCCACCCGCGGTCCACCGTGACCTGCACCGCCAAACGCAGCTCCTCACCGGCAACCGCTGGAGACCGATCGGGAAGCAGCCGTACGTTGAACACCGGTTCGGAGTCAAAGCCCTGCGCAAATACGAACCCCGATGCGGACCCCACCAGCAACGCAGCAATCATCAAGTATTTCTTCATCGTTCCCCTCGTAAATCTCTCAAACACCGCGGGCATGCAATTCTCACTCATCATCGCTTGCCGGTTCCAATTCAGGCGCGAACCGACGAATCAGCGAACGGACCTCCTCGGGGTACCGTTTCCAGCTTCTCTTTACGATGTCCGGCCGTTTGGTTACCGTTGCCTCCACAGCGCGCTCCAGCCGCCAGCGGCGGATCACTTCGTGGTTGCCCGATCGGAGCACCTCCGGCACGCACTTCCCCTCCACCTCGGGAGGACGGGTGTAACAGGGATAATCGAGGAGCCCACGGCCGAAGCTGTCCTCGGCAACCGATTCCGGATCCCCGACAACCCCGGGGATCAGCCGTGCCACCGCCTCGACGACAACCATGGCCGCAACCTCTCCACCGCCGAGGATGTAGTCTCCGATCGAGACCTCCTCGAGCTCGAGAATCTCGGAGATTCGTTCATCGAAACCCTCGTACCGCCCGCACAGGAGGATCACCCGGTCCTCGCGGGCGAGCTCCTCTGCCAATTTCTGATCGAACACTCTGCCGCGCGGCCCGAGGGTGATCGTCCTCGGCGGCTCACCTCGCGCCGCCAGCTCGCGCACCGCCGCCAACACGGGGGGCGCCTGCAGCACCATCCCCGCCCCGCCCCCGTAGGGCTCGTCGTCGAGCTGACGCCATTTATTATCCGCCCAATCGCGCAGATCATGGGCCTCGAGACCGATGATCTCGTTCTCGACAGCCTTGCCCAGGACCCCGACCGAACGGAAGGTCTCGAAGAGCTGCGGAAAAATCGTCAAGACATCGAAATGCATCAGATGACTCCCCGGGATGCTATCCCCACCCGGGAGCGCGTATTGAACCACAGAGACACCAGGACGCCAAACCGTCCACCCGCCTACATCGCAAACACGAAGACACAAAGACACGAAGGTCACCCAGCCACCATCGCAAGAAGCCCGCAGATCACGCAGATTAACGCAGATGGTCTCACGCGAGACTCGAACACGCGGCGAGGACCCGGCCGTCGTCGGACGACGGCCGGAAACCGCTGGACCGGGCCATTGTGACGAATGCTCGCATTCGGAACGATGGCCCGGTCCAGCGGCCTGCGTTCTCGAAGAACGCAGCCCTCGCCACTCCCTCCGACTTTGAACGAATGGTGCCTCCCCTTCCAATCGGGCGAGAGAGCAGGCGGAACCGACGCGCCCTGGGCGCGTCGGGCCTGTGGGAAACACGGCTGCGACGAACGCTCGCGTTCGGAGCAGACGGGCTTCCCACCGGCAGGCGGCGATCGTCAGATCGCCGTCGTTTCCGCCGTCAATCTTCGCCACGGTGGCATCAAATCAACGCCAATCTCTTGGCGTCCTTTGCGTCTTTGCGGTGAAACACCGGACCGGTGGACGGTAGTGGCGAGCCCAAGGAGCAATCTGAAGCGAACCGCGTCGAAAAAACCCATCTGCGTCTATCTGCGTTATCTGCGGGCAAATTGCGATGGGTGGGCGGTCTTTGTGTCTTTGTGTCTTCGTGTTTGCGATGTCCTCTGTGTTGCTCTCTGTGTCTCTGTGTCTCTGTGGTTCAGCCGGCAGGTGGGCTCGGATCAGCGATGGTGCTGTCACGCCATGACGGCATCGTCGTCGAGGAGCCCGGGCGGGGCGTCGATGATGACAAATCCGCCATCGAGGTTCACCTCACGTACGATCTCGGGAACGTATGGCACCAGGAACTCGCGCTCCCCGCGGCGGACGATCAACCTGGACTGCCCCGTGCCCGGATCGAGACCGGTCACTCGGCCCAAGACCTCGCCGCCGGGCGAGCGGCACTCGAGCCCAGCCAGGTGATGCTCGTAGATATACCCCTCCGGAAGATCCTCGAGCGCCTGCTCCGGCAGGTAGAGGTACCTTCCCCGCCATTCGCCGACGACGTCGCGGTCGCGAATGTCTTTGACCGAGAGCAGCCACCGACCCTTGTGGAATCGCACCCGATGAGCGCGAAAGAACTCCGACGGCATGGAGTCGTCGCCGAGACCGAATCGTACGCCGTCGGTCAGCCGTTCGGGGAAGTTCGTGATGATCTCCACAAGGAGATCACCGTGGACGCCATGCGGCTTTCCCGCACGACCGACAATCAGCCAGCCGTCATCGCAGTCGTCGGGCACTACTCGAGGATCTCGAGCACGAAGCGTTTCTGGATCTTCATGCCGGCGGCCGCCAGCAGCGTCCGAATCGCGCGGGCCGTGCGGCCCTGGCGACCGATGACCTTGCCCAGGTCCTCCGTCCGCACCCGCAGCTCGAGAACGGTGGTCTGCTCACCCTCGACCTCGTTCACGCTGACATCTTCCGGGTTGTCGACCAACGCCTTGGCGATCTCTACCAGCAGATCTTTCATCGCACTCATGGGAGCTCCTTCCGTGGTGGGGCTGCTGTCTGCTTGAATGTCGTGTGCATCACTGCTGTCGTTCAACCTTACGGATCAAGGAACGCACGGTTTCAGATACTCCCGCACCCTTGCCGCGCCATTCCTCGACCTTTTCGAGATCGAGACGAATCTCCGGGGGATCCAAGTTGGGGTTGTAAAAACCGACCTGGTCCAGGTAGTTACCGTAGGTATCCTTGCGAGAATCCGAAACCACCACACGGTAGACGGGGTTGTGCTTGGCACCCCCACGCCGCAATCTGATCATCAACATCTCTTTCCTCCTTGGCCCGGCGAGACGTCCGGGTTAACCCGGTGTTCTCACCGAGAGTCTACTGCGGACGGCGAATGCCAGTCATCTGTCGTGCGTTTCGCGAATCGTGCTCCTCAACGTAGCGCCACTACACCTGCGTCGCCCGATTCGCGAAAAACCCAACATCTGACTACCCTTCGCCGCCCTCGTTACGAAACCCGGTGAGAAGACCGGGTCAACCAATACCCAACTGTCGCTTCAGCGCGCGTGGGTCGGCTTTCCCCAAGCGCTTCATGAGCTTACGCATCTGTCCGTATTGACGCAAGAGGCGATTGATCTCCTCGACGCTCGTTCCCGAACCCCTGGCGACCCTTTTCTTGCGTGAACCATTGAGAAGCTGCGGGTGGCGACGTTCTTTCGGCGTCATCGAGTCGATGCACGCCTCCATCCGCCTGAGCTGCCGTTCCTGCCCCTCACCGACGCCTCCATCCGGCATCATCTTGCCCATTCCGGGCACCATCTCCATCACCGATTGCAGAGGACCCATTTTCTTCAGGCTCTTCAGTTGATCGCGGAGATCCTCGAGATCGAACTTGTTTTTCCTGAGCTTGGCCTCGAGCCGGCGCGCCTGTTTCTCGTCAACCACGTCCTGCGCCTTTTCGACCAACGTCAGAACGTCACCCATGCCGAGAATGCGGCCGGCCATGCGGTCGGGATGAAACTGCTCGAGATCTTCGATCTGCTCGCCGATTCCGGCGAGGACGATCGGCTTCCCCACAACCTCACGCACCGACAACGCGGCGCCTCCGCGGGCATCGCCGTCAAGCTTGGTGAGGATCACGCCGGTGATATCCAGACGCTCGTGGTAGGCCCGCGCCGAGCGCACAGCGTCCTGTCCGGTCATGGCGTCAGCAACGAAGAGAATCTGTTGGGGCTTGAGGATCTCCTTGAGCCGCTGCAGCTGGTCCATGAGCTCGTCGTCGATATGTAGCCGCCCCGCGGTGTCGAAGATCAGGACCTGGTGGCCCTTGATCGACGCCTCGCGAAGCGCACGGTGCGCAATCGCCTCCGGGTCATCCATATCGCGAGTGTCGATGACCGGTACTGATGCCTTTTCACCAAGGACAAGCAGCTGCTCACGCGCCGCCGGACGTGAGGTGTCGGCCGGAACCAACAGCGGGAAAAGGTTCTTTCGGTCCTTGATCCAACGAGCCATCTTGGCTGCGGTGGTGGTCTTTCCCGAGCCCTGGAGACCGACCAGCATCACGACGGCGGGCCGTCCCTTGAGGTCAAGCTCAGTGGTCTCCCCGCCGAGGAGGGTAACGAGCTCGTCATAGACGATCTTGGTCACCATCTGGGCGGGCGTGACGGAGCTCAGCACCTCCTTTTCAAGGGCTCTCGATCGCACGCGGTCGATAAAGCTGGAGACCACCTCGACGCTGACATCCGCCTCGAACAGGGCGAGCCGGATCTCCTTGAGCGCGGTTTCGATGTGGTACTCGGTCAGGTGCCCCTCGCCCCTCAGGGTTTTCGTGACACGAGCCAAGCGGTCTTGCAGCCCTTCCAACATAAGGGCGGCAGTCTAGGACAGTGCCTGAGAGAGGTCAAGCGCTTGTCGGACAAAGCCTTGCCTCTCAGACCGATGCGTATACAATGGGAGGCGGAGATGGGCGCCAAAAAACCACCACTACCGCTGCTTCAACGCGGCTGTCCGCCGCCTAACGATCCGGAGCTCCTGACATGCCTGCGTCTCCTGATGACGCTGTCGTCCGCCAAATCGGCCGAGCTCGAGGTCGAGTGCGGCTTCGATGGTTCTTCAGAGACCTACCGCGTCGGATCCAACGCCGCCGAAGGGCCGACGGTCACCCTCGAGCTCGGGGAAACGTTCGCAACCACACTGCGCCTCGGTGCAGCAACCGCACCCGATCCGGAAATGGTCGAGCTGCTGGCTATCGGTCTCAACCGGACTCTCGAGTGCGTCAAGCTGCGCGGGCAGGCCGCGCTCCTCCGCGGGGCGCTGGACACCACCTCGAACTCAATTTTTCTCTTCGACGACCGGGGTGACATCGTCTATGCCAGTCCATCCGCCGATCAGCTCCTTTCGTTGCAGACCGAGGATGAGCTCCTGGCCGAGATCGAGGACGAACCGCGCCAGCCTCTGTTCACCCTTCTGTGCTCGTTGGTCGAGAAGGTGGCGTCGGCGGGCAAGGCGGCCGAGTCCTGGAAGGGCACGGTGCACATCGCCGACGGCAGTGTGATGACTTGCGAAGTCACGCGCATCCTCGAGTCGGGTGATCACGGCGCGGGCGCAGTGCTTGCAGTGTTGCGACCGGTGGGATCGGATTCCGCCGTGCGGGTCGATGCGTTTGCCTCGAGCTACGGCTTGAGCCCTCGCGAACAGGAGGTGGTGCAGCTCCTCGTCCAGGGGCAGACCACGGTGGCGATGGCGGATCAGCTCGGAATCAGCCCGCACACGGTCCGTGACCACCTCAAGCATCTCTATCGAAAGACCGAAACCGGCTCCAGAAGCGAGCTGCTCGGATTGATATCGAGGGCGTCCCGCACCACCGTAAACAAAGGAAGCTGTTAGGTTTTAGGTATAAGCTGTTAGCTCATCGCACGCTGTCGCAATGTCGGATTGATCGGCAGATGGTAGTGGTGGAATCCCCGCTTTCGGCACGAAGCCTCCGGTCCTCCGAGGACCTGGTGATGAGCTAATACCTAATACCTAATAGCTAAGAGCTATAATGGTACGAGACGACACGTAGGAGGTCCTCCCATAATGTCGCGATTCCGCATATCAGGCCTGTTGGCGGCCGTTCTTCTGGTCACGGTCATGTCGGCCCACGCCGTCGGCTATGTGGTCATCCTGAAGAGCGGTCACAAGATTCGCTGCAAGGAGCCCATGCGCATCGAGGGCCCAAACGCGATCCTCACCCTATCGACCGGCACGGTTACGAGCTATCCCATGCAGCTCGTAGATTTGGTGGAAACGGAGCGATACAACCAGCTCGGCCTCGGAGATGCACTGGAGATCGAGGAGCTCGCGGTTGCCGGAGCCGCTATCGTGACGCCGACGCCTCGCACCTCGCTCGGCGACCATGCCACCTTCGACGCCGCCGGAGCTGAGCAGGCGAAACTCAATGTGGCCGTCGAACCCACTCCGGTTCCAACGCCCGGCATCGAGCTGCAGCAAATGAAGTACCACGACCCGCGGATCGAGCAGGCGTTTGCGAAGATCTTCGACGAGAAGGGCCTCCTCATCTACAAGACGAGCCAGGGCACGAAACCTGATTATTTCTTCGTCCAAACCACCACCGATTCGGAACGAGAGGTCTTCCAAGCCCTTGAAATCGTGTCGGAGGCCTACGTGCTGATTCACGGACTTCACGTGGAACTGGCGCCGGCCGCGGTGGAGCTCGAAATGATCCAGACGTCGGGCAAGGCGGCAGGGACCTTCCGGCTGACTCCGAAGCTCGCGGACGAACTGGCGAACGGCGACACCCCGACGCAGACGTTCTACATCACGAACGTGATTTTCTGAATTCTCAATTCTGAATTCTCAATTCTCAGTTTCCGCCCAATGTCCCGTGTTCTCTGGTGAGATGGAGGGAATTCAAAATTGAGAATTCAAAATTGAGAATTGAGCACCATGAGTTCATCGGACAGTGCCAGTCGCATGTGTGATGTGGCGGTCGTCGGCGCCGGGATTGCAGGTCTCACCGCCGCCTTGAGGCTCATGCAAGCAGGCTGTGACGTTCGCGTAATCGAGCGCTATCCACGCCCGGGCGGTCTCGCCAGGGTGCTCGAGGTCGGCGGCGAACCCCTCGAGGCCTTCTATCACCACCTCTTCACCAGCGACACCGCCTACGTGAGTCTCGCCGAAGAGCTCGGCGTCGCCCAGCTTATCGACTGGCTTCCCTCCCGCATGGGCATCTGGACCGAAGGGAGACCGTGGGACTTCGGCACACCGGCGTCGCTTCTCCGTTTTCGCCCCCTGCGGGCCATCGACAAGCTGCGCTTCGCCGCATCAACGCTGTTGCTGCAGCGCAGCAAAGATCCCGCCCCATTCGAAAACGTCACAGCCGCCGAGTGGATCCGCCGCCATCAGGGCGAACGGGTCTGGCGGTCGATGTGGGAGCCGCTATTCCACCAGAAGTTCGCCGAAGACGCGGAGAACGTGGCGATGGTGTGGCTATGGGGAAAGCTGTGCCTGCGCGGAAAATCCCGATCAGCGTCGGGTATGGGCGAACGGCTCGGCTACATGCGAGGTTCGTTCGGCCGATTGATCGAGGCTCTCGAACAACGACTCGCCACCGGAGGGACGGAGCTTCATCTCAGCGACGCCGTGCACCGCATCGACAGGGACGGCGCCGGCTTCAGCCTCGAAGCCCGTCGCAGTTCCTGGAGGGCCGACCGGGTCGTGGTCGCGGCACCCGTACCTGATTACATCGAGATAGCCGGTCATCTCCTGCCCGAGGACGATCGCTCGAATCTGGAAGGCCTTCGTGCTACGGGCGCCATCTGTTCGATCCTCGAGCTCGAGCAATCCCTGACCCCGTACTATTGGCTCAACATTGCCGACTCCGACATGCCGTTCGGAGGCCTCATCGAGCACACCAACTACATCCCCCGCGAGCGCTACGGCGGCCGCCACATCCTGTACATCTCGAACTACCTGTTCCCGGACCACCCGCTGTTTCAAGCTCCAAAAAAGGAGGTGCTCGCCGCGTACATGCCGGCACTTCAGAAGATCAACCCCTCCTTCGACCCGTCGTGGATCACCGCTTCCCATCACTTTCGGGCCGACTATGCGCAGCCGGTGGTCACCGTCGGATACCGCGAGCAGATCCCGCCCCTACGCGCACCGGTTCCCGGCCTCTATCTATGTTCGATGGCACAGGTTTACCCCGAGGACCGGGGGATGAACTATGCGGTTGCCTATGGCGAAAAGGTCGCAGACGCGGTGATTCAAGACATTCAGAAACACACAGGCTGAATTCTCAATTCTCAATTCTTAATTCTCAATTGTTTCGGAATTCGTTCATTAAGAATTGAGAATTGAGAATTGAGAATTAACCAGCCGTTCAACGTGTTCCCCCGATGTCAATGGTGTAGTATTGAGTCGCCCGTCGCGGAGGCGGGTGAAGCAAACCCGGTGAGAAGACCGGACTAGCGCTGGGAGGCACGACCTGATGGCAGGCAACGCAGTAGAGATCACGGATGGAAATTTTGAAGAGACGATCCTCAACGCGGGCAAGCCCGCTCTGATCGACTTTTGGGCGGTGTGGTGCGGTCCATGCCGCGTCATCGGTCCCATCGTCGAGGAGATCGCCGAAGAGTATGGAGACCGGGTCGTGGTCGGAAAGCTAGATGTGGACTCCAATCGGGACACCGCCGTCAAATACGGGATTCAGGCTATCCCGACCCTGCTCCTGGTCAACAACGGTGAGGTATCCGAACGTATCGTGGGCGTCACCGACAAGGCGAGCCTCACGGCCAAGCTGGATGAGCTGCTGTAGACCCCGCCGATGACTCATTGACGGGCCACGCTATTGGGTACCGACCTGGAAAACACCTTGGACCGGACCCGATCACGAATCGGCCTGCAGGGGGAAACACCAACAATGGACATACGTACCGTTGGAATTGTCGGAGCCGGGCAGATGGGCGCCGGAATCGCTCATGTTGCGGCGGTGTCGGGTTTTGACGTCATCCTCACCGACATCGAGTCCGGGGTCCTCGAAAATGGAGTCGAGACCATCGGCCGCAACCTCGACCGCCAGATCAAAAAGGGAGCGGTGGACGCGGCGGCCAAGGCCGAAATCATCGACCGCATCACCACCAGCACTCACGTCGCCGAGCACCGGCGCGCGGATATCGTGGTCGAGTCTGCGGTGGAGTCGTTGGCGATCAAGTCGGAGATTTTTCGTCAGCTCGACGAGCTGTGCCCCGGCCCGACCCTTCTCGCGTCCAACACCTCATCCATCTCCATCACCCGGCTCGCTGCGGTCACCGGCCGCCCCGACCGGGTCATCGGCATGCATTTCATGAACCCGGTTCCGATCATGCGCCTGGTCGAGGTTGTCCGGGGCCTGGAAACCTCCGACGCAACCGTTTCCCAGGTTCGCACAGTGGCCGAGAAGATGGGCAAGATCCCGGTCGAGTGCGCCGACCACCCCGGGTTCGTCTCAAATCGCCTCCTCATGCCAATGATCAACGAGGCGGTCTTCGCGGTTTCCGAAGGCATCGCGACCGCCGAGTCCATAGACCAGATCATGACGCTCGGGGCCAACCATCCTATGGGACCGCTCCGGCTCGCCGATCTCATCGGATTGGATAACTGCTTGAGCGTCATGCGCATCCTTCATGATGAATTCGGAGAAGCCAAGTACCGACCCTGCCCACTGTTGGTGAAGATGGTGGATGCGGGAAGGTTGGGCCGCAAGTCCGGTCGCGGCTTCTTCTCCTACGACGAGGGCTGATCCCGTGCTATGCCAGCACTGCGGAGCGGCCAACCCTCCCGAGGAGGAGGTTTGCCGTCACTGCGGTAATAAGCTCCTGGTGTTGTCCGGGGTCACCGACGCCGACCAGGAGATCACCGAAGAGTTTTTCATCCAGGCCCAGGAGGAGCTCGAGGAGCACATCCTCGAACGCATCACCGGCCTCGAGGACAGTGTGCGCCGGCTGTCACGGGCAGTAGCCTCCACCGCCCAGCACCTTACCCAGATCGAGCACAACCTGACCGTCGCCCACGCCGGTGTCCAATCCCTCGGCGGGTTGCTCGAAACCCAGGGGATTGTCACCCGCACCGAGGTTGTGGACGGCTGGGAACGGATCGCCGACCAGGAGCTCCTGTCGCGTGACCTTTCCCGGCGGTTCAAAGCGTACAGCGATCGCATCCTCTCCCAGGCGGCACACTCTGGACATGCGACAGAGGAGTTTCGGCGCAAGCTCCGCGCGCTGGAGCTCGCTCTCGTCGGACCCGGCACCGGCGCCGTTCGCGAGCTTCTCACGGACCTCGCCGGGTTGGCGCCCGACAGCGACGAGCTGTGGTCCTTCATCGGCGAGGCCGCGTTTCAGACCGGCGAGCTGGAAATCGCCCGGGTCGCCTTTCAGAAGGTCCTGGAGCTTCGCGGACCGCAGTTCGAGGCGTTGGTCTACCTCGGCGCCGTGACCGCCGATCTGGGGCTGTGGCCGGAGGCCGAGGATGCTCTCCTGCGCGCTCGGAAGATGGCGCCGGAAGCTTTCCTCCCCCACTTCACCCTCGGCGCGCTCAAGGTCGTACGAGGCGAGCACCGTATCGCACTGGCCTTCCTCGAGGAAAGCCTCACGATCGAGGAAGCGCCGCAAAGCTGGTACCTCCTGGGCATCTGCAGGCTCGAGCTGGGACAGAGCGGACGGGCGATCAATGCCCTGCGCCGTGCGGTGGAGATCGAGCCCGGATTCGAGGACGCCCTCTACCAACTCGGCGTCGCCTATCTCCGGCGTGGTTGGACACAAAAGGCGATGGATGTATTTCGACAGGTCCTGCGGATGGACCCGCAACGTCTCCAGTACCAGGAAACCGTCCGCCTCCTCAGCGGCTCGGCTCCAAGCGATCTTCCGCCCGCTATCGCGCGGCTGGTGACCGAGGCCGAGGCGGCTCTTGAAAACGGGCACCCAGCCCGGGCGCTCGATCTCTTTGCGGGCGCTTTACGAAAGGCGCCCGGTCAGCCCGAGTTACAGGCCACCGCAGCCCTTCTCGCCTCTGCCCTCGGACGCACTCGCGATGCGGTGGCTTATGCGCACGCGATCCTCCGCGACCGGCCGGAGGGCTCACCATATCTCGCGGCAGCGGTCGTGGCTCTTCTGGAGTCGCTGCGCCACGCCGGACGACCGTTGGCCGCGCGCCGACTGGCGCTACGGATCTATCGCGACAGCGACGACGATGCTCTCACCCGCGGGATGGCGGCGTACGAGCTCGCGCTGATCGAGTTGGAAATCGGCGGTGATCTCGCTGCCGCCCGCGATCTGGCCCGCGAAGCCCTGGAGATCACTCCCCGCGAGCTCCGCCACTACCCCCTCGCCGCGCTCGGCACCATCGCTCTCAGGCGCGGCCGCTACCGCGAAGCCAAGCAGCACCTGGAACAGGTTTCAGGTGACGGTTCCCAGCCCCCGCTGATGCGGCAGCTCGCCCTCGCACGTCTCGGTTCCGGCGACGCGGAGGGCGCAGAAGAAGCGCTCTGCGAGGCCGGAGAGGGCCCGCCAGGCGGCATCGACCAGGAGCTTCTCGATCACGTTCGCCGGCTCGGCGGGCTGATCGGAGATCTACGCCCGGTGCGGAACCATCGCGCCGGAAAACGGAGTTGAACATGCGCTGGAGCGAGACCTTTATTCACACCCTCCGCCAGGACCCCTCGGACGCCGAGGTGGTTTCTCACCGCTTGATGACCCGCGCCGGGCTCATCTCCAAGGTGGCGGCGGGGATTTACAACTACCTTCCCCTCGGCTGGCGATCGCTGGCAAAACTCGAGGCGATCATCCGCGAGGAGATGGGGCGTGCCGGTTCCGCCGAGCTGGTGATGCCCGCCATCCAGCCCGCCGAGCTGTGGCAGGAGTCGCGGCGCTGGTTCGAGTACGGACCCGAGCTGCTGCGGATGAAGGACCGCCACGAGCGCGAGTTCTGCTTCGGCCCCACCCACGAGGAGATCATCACCGACATCGTGCGGCGCACGATCACCTCGTATCGGCAGCTCCCGGTCAACCTCTACCAGATCCAGACCAAGTTCCGGGACGAGATCCGGCCGCGCTTCGGGCTCATGCGCGGGCGCGAGTTCATCATGAAGGACGCCTACTCCTTTCACGCCGACGCCGAGGACCTCGACTCTGCCTACCGGGCGATGGAGGCCGCCTACCGCCGGATCTTCGAGCGCTGCGGGCTCGGCTACACCCAGGTCGAGGCCGACACCGGTAATATCGGCGGCTCCGAATCGCACGAGTTCATGGTCCTTGCCGACACCGGCGAGGACGCGATCCTCGCGTGTGCGAGCTGCGACTATGGCGCCAACGTCGAGAAGGCGGAGGCCGGGCCGGTCGATGCCGCCCCGGCGTGGTGCCGAGAGCGGACCGACGAGCCGGAGGCTGTCGACACTCCCTCCATGCGAACTGTGGACGAGGTGGCCGAGTTTCTCGGAATCTCCTCGGCCCACCTCATCAAGACCCTGATCTTCGAGACCGACGAGGAGTTCGCGGCGGTCCTCATCCGCGGCGACCTCGAGGTCAACGAGGTGAAGCTCAAGAACGAGCTCGGTTGCATCCATCTCCAGCTCGCTTCAGAGGCCAAGATCTCCGAGATCACCGGTGGACCGCAGGGTTTCTCGGGCCCAGTGGGTCTCGAGGACATCAAAATCATCGCCGATCCGACCGTCATGGACCTCGAGATCGCGGCGACCGGCGCCAACGCCGACAACACCCACCTGGTGGGCGTGGTACCGGGCCGCGACTTCGAGCCCGATTCGGTGGCGGATGTCCGGCTCGCGGCTGCGGGCGATCCCTGCCCCTCCTGCGGCGAGGCGATGATCGTCAAACGCGGCATCGAGGTCGGCCACATCTTCAAGCTCGGCACCAAGTACTCGGAGTCCATGGACTGCCGCTTCCAGGATGCCGAAGGCAACGAACAGCCGATGATCATGGGCTGTTACGGGCTCGGCGTCGGCCGCACCCTGGCCGCCGCCGTGGAGCAGAACCACGACGACAACGGCATCATCTGGCCGCTTCCGCTGGCCCCTTACGAGGTGGTGCTGGTGGTGCTCAACGCCGACAAGCCGGAGGTCGTGGAGGCGGCGGAAGGCCTCTACACCGAGCTCAGCGGCGCGGGGATCGAGATCCTCTTCGACGACCGCCCGGAGCGGCCGGGAGTCAAGTTCAACGACATGGATTTGATCGGATTTCCGGTGCGCGTGGTGCTCGGCAAACGCGGCCTCGAGGCGGGCGAGGTCGAGCTCAGCCTGCGCAAGGACGGCGAAAAGCGCCCCACGCCGATAGCGGAAATAGTGCCCGCCGTGAAGGCGATGCTTGAAGAGCTTCATTCTTAGTTTTGAGTTTTGAGTTTTGAGTTTTTAGTTGCGGACGCCGTGAGTTCGTCAGGCATCTCCGATGAACGCGGGCCATTTTCCGAGGCGCTTCCGAAAATTCGAAATCCGAAATCCGAAATTCGAAATCGCTCCAGGTTGGGTGGGAACTCAAAACTCATAACTCAAAATTCAAAACTGACTTTGCGACATCGACCATCTCCCCTTTCGCCTGTACGAGCACCTTGAGATCCGAGCCCATGCCTTCGGGGTCGAGGAGGCGCTTGACCTCTTGCCGGGCGGTGACGGTGGCGGCGTCGAGGGCGGCCTCCATGCCCAGACCCCTTTCATCGAGCTCGTCTTCGAGACCCGCCCGCACCAGGAGCTCGGCCAGCGGCCACAGACCGATCTCGGTCCAATCGCCGCGTTCCGCCGCGAAGCGCAGGTCGTCCCAGTTCACGTGCGCCGTGAGATCGACCTCGCCCGGCGACTCGAGAGGATCGCGGCCGAACCGGTGACGTCGGAAGGTGGTCAGCGATCCACCGAAACGACCGCGCGGGTTATAAAGCCGCCGCGCCTCATAGCCGTAGTCCAGCACCAGAACGAGGCCGTCATCACCGGCGGCACGGAGGAGCTCGCGGTGGAGATCTCCAGCCTCGAGGTTGGCTTCCGCGAGCTGGCCCTCCGCCAGCTCGACACGGTGGCGCTCGAAGTAGACCGCCACCTCGTCGCGCGGCGGGC
>JAIVTZ010000012.1:0-16343 GCA_049188105.1 Deltaproteobacteria bacterium
GGCAGGCGGCTCGCCTGCAGGGGGCGGGTGGACGGAAAATCCGAAATCCGAAATCCGAAATCCAAAATGGGTGGGTGGTCGTCGGTGAGTGATCACATCCGTGTCCTGTTGGTGATCACCCGGCTCGAGCTCGGTGGTGCGCAGCGGGTGGTGCTCCACACCGCGAAGACCCTCGACCGGGAGCGCTTTGCGGTCGCCCTCGCGTGGGGCTCCGGGGATCTCCTCGACGACGAGGCAATGGCGGTTTCCAACCTCGAACGTTTTCCGGTCGGCTCGCTGGTGCGGCCGGTCGCGCCGATCTCCGATTTTCGGGCCCTCGCAGCGCTGCGCGCCGCGATTCGCACGTTTCAGCCGCAGGTGGTTCACACCCACTCCTCCAAAGCGGGCATCCTCGGCCGTCTGGCGGCACGCCTCGAGAACGTTCCCGCGGTCGTCCACACCGTGCACGGGTTCGGGTTCACTCCCCTCCAGTCGGCGCCCTTGCGGATGGCCCTCCGGGCCGCGGAACGCACCCTTGCGAGCTCCACCGACCACTTCGTTACGGTCTCGGAAACGGACCGGCAGCGGGGGATCGAGATGGGCCTCTTTGAGCCCGGGCGGGCGACGGTGATACGAGCCGGGATCGATCTCGACAGGTTTCGCGCCGCCGCCGACGGTGACGCCGCGCGTGACCGGCTCGGGGTGCCTGCCAACTCGCCGCTGGTCACCCAGATCGGCAACTTCAAGCGACAGAAGGCGCCGCTCGACTTCGTGCGGGTGGCCGCGGCGGTACGAGAGCACTCCCCGGAAGCCCGGTTCGTGATGGTCGGTGACGGGCCGCTGAGGACGTCGGCCGAGGAGCTCGCCCGCTCGCTAGGGGTTGCCGATCGGATGATCTTCTGCGGTTGGTGGGACGATGTCCCGGGGTTGCTGGCGGCGGCGACGGTGTCGGTGCTGACCTCTCGCCACGAAGGCTTGCCGTGCTCGGTCGTCGAGTCGTTGGCCGCGGGAGTGCCGGTGGTGGCGACCGCCGTCGACGGTACGGTGGAGGTGGTACGCTCCGGCGTCAACGGGTTCCTCGCGCCGGCCGGGGACGTGCGCGCGCTCGCCGAGGGCGTGTGCACGATCTTGGCCGATGAAGAGACCCGTGAGCGTTTTGCGGCGGCAGCGAGCGTCGGTCTCGAGGCCTTTGATCACGACCTCATGGTGCGGCAACAGGAGGAGCTCTACGGTGCCCTTGTATGACCCCTTGCTGGTGATGGTCTTCGTCTTCGTTTTCGGAGCGATCGTCGGCAGCTTTCTCAACGTGGTGATCTATCGCGTGCCGCGGGAGATCTCGATATGGTACCGGCCGCCGTCGTCCTGTCCAAAATGCCAAACCCCCATTCGCTGGTACGACAACCTGCCGGTCGTCTCCTGGCTCGTGTTGCGCGGCCGCTGTCGGAGCTGTCGGTCGCCGATCTCGATTCGCTACCCCTTGGTCGAGCTCGCCTCCGGCGCGCTGACCCTGTTGGCATTCATGCGCTGGGGTCTCAGCCTCACGGGTGTCGAGGTCGTGATCTTCAGCTGGGTCTCCCTGGCCCTCGGTCTGATCGACCTCGACTTCCAGATCCTGCCCAACAGAATGACCTACCCGTCGATTGTCTTCGGCCTCGGGTGCTCCTGGCTCGGGGGCTACACCTGGTGGCTCGACTCGCTGATCGGCGCGCTGGTGGGGGCCCTGCTGCCGACCCTCGTGATCGTCATCTACCGGCTGTGGCGGGGGATCGAAGGCATGGGTTGGGGCGACGTCAAGTACCTCGCCGCCATCGGTTCGGTGCTCGGTCTCCGGGGCTGCGTCGGCGTCCTGGTCGTGGGCGCGACTCTCGGTGCTGTGGTCGGATTGGGGCTGATCGTCAGCGGCAAGGGTTCAGGCAAGACCGCGCTGCCGTTCGGCACCTTCCTCGCGCTGGCCGTGATTCTGTGGCTCTATGCCCCCGCATCCTGGCTCGCCTGGAGTCCGTTGTAGGCGTCTACGAGGGCGGTCTCGAGGTCGCGATCTTGATCGGCCGGCACGGTTCGCAGATCGAGCACCACCTCGTCGTCCTCGATCCGGGAGACCACCGGTGGCGTCACGGTCCGTAGCCTCTCCGCCAGCCGCTGACCACCCGCGACCCCGAGGCCGTAGCTGGGGAGAGTTTCCTCGGGGGTGGTGCCGCCACCGAGGGCGGCGCGGGTCGGGCGTCCGCGGACCGGCACTCCGGCGGCGCGCAGCCGCCGTCCCAGACGTTGCGCGCGTCCCTTGAGGCTCTCGACCGAGACCCCGAGCATGGCGTAGAGGGGGATCTCCTCGAGATGTCCGCTGTGGTGAGCCCGGAGGACCTCGTCCATCATCACCAGCGCCGTCTTGTCCGGCCGCAATGCGCGGTAAAGGGGGTGGCGGCCAAGTGGGTCCACCCATTCGGAGCGGCCTACGATCAGACCCGCCTGGGGGCCCCCGAGGAGCTTGTCTCCCGAGAAGCAAACAACGTCGGCCCCAGCCTCGAGCAGCCGGCTGACGGTATCCTCGGGCGGCAGTCCCCAGCGGCGAAGATCGTGGAGCGCGCCCGAGCCCTGGTCGACGAAGAGCGGAATGCCGCGGGCGTGGGCGAGCCCCGCCAGCTCGGTCACCGACGGTTCGGTGGTAAAGCCTACGATACGGAAGTTGGACTTGTGGACGACGAGGATTGCCGCGGTCTTGTCATTGATGGCGGCGGCATAATCGGAGAGGTGGGTGCGGTTTGTGCAGCCGACCTCGACCAGAGTCGAGCCCGATGCAGTCATCACATCCGGCAGCCGAAACGAGCCGCCGATCTCGATCAGCTGACCGCGGGACACCACCACCTCGCGCCCGGACGAATGTGCATTGAGCAGGAGAAGGAGTGCTGCGGCGTTGTTGTTGACCATGACCGCGCTCGCGGCCGAGCAGACGCGGGCGATCCTGTCGGCGATGGGAGCAAGTCGCTGTCCGCGCCGGCCCTCGGTAACGTCGTACTCGAGGGCAAGGTATGATTTGAGGGATGGTGGGAAGTGTTGCCGAAGCGGCGCGCGGCCGAGGTTGGTGTGCAACAGTACACCGGTAGCGTTGATGAGAGAGGCGTAGGCCGCGTCGGAGTCGACGCGGAGGGCGTCGAGGATTTCTTCTTCGAGCGCCTCGGTCTCATCTTCGACGGCAGATGCGGGTATCTCGCCGGCGTCGAGGCGGCAGCGGAGCCGGTCGACCGCCGCGCGGCACGCCTCCATGACAGGGGCATGGCCGTGGTCGGCGATAGCGGCCTGCAGGGAGGGGAGATCGAGCAGGCGATGAATCGCAGGAATGCGTTGATAGTCGGACGCCATGCGGGATATTCTATCGCACCGGCTCATGGTGCGCTCGAACCCCCGGTATTTGGGAGGAACGGATGGAGCTGATCGATCAGATCACCGTTCTCGAGAGGGCGCTGCAGGAGCACATCAAGAAGTGGGGGATGTTCTTCTCCGGCACCGAGAGAACTCCTCCAGAGATCGAGCGCGAGCGCATCAACCGGCGGATCCGCTTTCTTTCCGAGCAGACCGTCAACCGTCGCGCCGAGCAGTTCAGGATCGAGCAGCTGCAGCATCGCTTCATGACCTACTCTCAGAACTGGGAGCGGATGCTGCGTGAGCGCGAGGAGGGACGGAAGGTCCAACCCCTCAGCAAATCCGACCTTGGCCCCCCGGCGGCGGCAAACGCTCCTCCGCCCGGCCCCGTAAAAGAGGAAGAGGACAGCTCGCTCTTCGATCGCTATTGCGCAGCCAAGACAGAGCATGGTATTGACGTGGCAGTGGACCGGAAGACGTTCAACGAGCAGATAACCGCTCAGAAGACAAAGATCGAGGAACGGCTCGGGCGTAAGGTACGTTTTGAGGTGCGGGTCGAGGGTGATCAGGTCAGGGTCGTCGCACGCAAGATCAAGAGGAAGTGACATGGAACCTGAGATGAGTGATTCTCACCGGCGAGCTGCACCAAGCTCTTGCGCTCTGGCCACTTGCGAAAATGCTCCGAATACCGATGGGTATGCGTCCGCTTTTCCCAAGCACCAGAGCATCAAGAGCTTGGCACATCTCTTCCGGCAGAATCGCTCATCTCAGGTTCTGGAAGGAGTTTCGATGGGGGCCAGCCCACATATCTCACCACGTCGCGTCGCGAGGCCCGCGAGATGTCGTGAGATGTGGAGTTTTCGACCCGAGGGGCGCGGAGGCGTACTTGACCGTACGTCGAGCACCCCGAGGCGAGAAAACGCCGCAGATTGCGACATATTCGCGGGCCGCAGTAGCGAGGTGGTGAGATATGAGGGCTAAGATCGGAGTGCTCTACGTCGTGGTCGGCATCGTCGGCTTTTACGGTGCGGTGATGGCGGGGGCTGGCGAGCCGATGTTCGTGCGTTGGCTGGTGGCCGATGACCCGGGCGACGAAACCCTCCGCAACTACTGGGAACGAGCCGAGCGTAACGAGCTCGAGGCTCCGGCGCTCGTCGATCTCGGTACGATGCTCTTCTATCGAGGCTATCCAAAGGACGCGGTGCGCTTCTACCGCCGCGCTCTCGACCTCGACCCGGATCTTTACGAGGCATGGTTCCGGATTGGTCTCGCAGAGCACAGCCAGGGGGAGTTGGACAACGCGCGCCAGGCCTACAAGCGATGCCTCAAAAAGCTAACCGGCCACGGCTGGTGCAACTTCTACCTCGGTCTGCTCGAGGAGGAGCTCGGACACGGCTCCAACGCCCTCCACTACTACCGGCGTGCCTTCAAGTTTGCCCCGGAGCTCGCCAACCCCAAGGTCAACCCGGAAATTCTGAGCTCGGACCTCGCCCTGGGCGCCCATCTCATGATGTACGGTCAGCGGCGCTTCGATGCCACTTTGCCTATGCGATACATGGAGCCGAACAAGGTGAATAAGGTCTGGCGACAGTACGAATCGACCCCAACTACGGCGCCGAAAGCCGCCGCCGAAGAGGTCTCAGAAGGGGCTGCGACCGCTGCTCGTTCGTCCGAGGGCGCCTCGCCTCCGGCCGCCCAACCGAAGTCGCAACGACCACCGCGCAAGGTTCCGGTGCGCCGAGCGCCAACCCCGAGCCCGTCCACGCCACAGAAATCGGATCAGTCCGGCGGTTCCGGGGAGGCGCCTTACGGCACACGATCGATCGGAAACACTTCCGACGAAGCCCACCTCATGCCCTGGTGGCCAAATCTCTCGCAGGCGGCCACCGCCCTGGTGTGACCCCGAGCCCGCGCCCTTATTCGTTTCCGTCACCGCGCCCGCCTTGGTCACGGCGTAGACCACAGGGCGAAGCCGGAAGGGCGCGAGTAACTAAAAACTCAAAACCAAAAACTCAAAACTATCCACGAGGCGGATGGCCGGGAAAATCCGAAATCCGAAATCCGAAATCTGGACCGGGGCGAGTCAGACGTTGAACCGGAAGTGCACGACCTCTCCGTCCTGGACGGGGTAGGTCTTGCCTTCGAGGCGTAGGGTGCCCTGCTCACGGCAGGCGGCGAGAGAGCCGGCTTCGAGCAGCGAGTCACAGGGCACGACCTCGGCGCGGATGAAGCCTCTCTGGATGTCCGAGTGGATCACCCCGCCCGCTTCCACGGCAGGGGTGTCGGTGCGAACCGACCACGCGCGGCACTCGTCTTCTCCGACCGTGAAGAACGAGATCGAACCGAGGAGGCGGTAGGACTCCCGGATCACTCGGCCAATGGCACGATCGGTGATGCCGTACTCCTCCATAAAGGCGGCAATGTCAGCGCCGTCGAGCTGCGACAGCTCATGCTCGAGAGTCGCGCAGACGCGGGTAAAGGCCATCCCGGGTTGGTCGCGCCACTTTTCCCAAGTCTCGGTGACGAAAGGGTCCTCAGCCATTTGGTCCTCATCGACGTTGACGACGACGAGCATCGGTTTGAGGGACAGGAAGGTGAAACCGCGCAGGTGCTTGTGCTCATCGTCCGAGAACTCCTCGAGGCGTAGCGGCCGCCCGGACTCGAGGACCTCGAGGCAACGCTCGAGGACGAGGCCTTCGCGTTCCAGCTCCGGCACCTTGCGCTTGGCGAGGTCCTTCCGGAGGCGCTCGAGGCGGCGTTCGACCACCAGCTGATCCTGGAGGATGAACTCCTCCACGATGTGACCCAGATCGCGGAGCGGATCCACCGCACCCATGGGGTGCGCCACCGACTCGTCTTCGAATGCCCTGAGCACGACCATCAGCGCATCGGCCGATCTCAGCTCCGGGAGGTTGAAGGCGGCTTCCCCCTGGCGGTGTTCCTCAGGGATGCCGGGCACATCCACGTAGCGCACCGTCGCCGGCGTGGTCTTTTCGGGCTCGTACATGGTGCTGAGGGCGTCCAACCGGGCGTCGGGCACCCGCGCGATGCCGATCTTGGCGGCTTCGCGGCGAGCGGACGTCGTTTCGTGGCCGGTGAGCAAGCCGAATACAGTCGACTTACCGCTCGCCACCAGACCCATGATGCCAACTTCCATCTCTGCCTCCGTCCTTTGACACAAATCTGCCAAAGGGCACATATGATAGCACAATTCCGCCAATTCGTGTCCTCACCGCGCCCGTCTCCGTCTCCGTGCCCGCCCGCCCTCGGAAAGCCTCGACGGGCTACGCCCACCGCGTCTTTCCGAGAGGTAGGAGTGACAAGATGGCATTCGAGGCTGATTGTGGTATGTCGACGGTGCTGGAAGCGATCCGCGTAACGAGCACACTCAGGTTCCCAGTACCTGTAGCGGCTCGCGATCCTCGCGACGAGGCCCTCCGCAACAGCGCCGCGCCGACCAGAGGCTCTGTGTGAAGGGCACAAGTCGGGGGATATTGCGCGGAAAATTCGAAATTCGAAATTCGAAATTCGAAATTTATCCGACGACCGGTTGCCGCCGCACAAGCAGCGACGGAGTGCCGACAAAACCGCGGCTGGTCTGGAACCAGCGGAGGTCGTTGCCGACCGCCTCGATCCGCCGCATCAGACGGCCGAGGCTGCCGCAGAGCTCGACCACCGGGTGCCAGCCACGGACATTGCTGCCGTCGAGCCACACGCCGGACGCGATGATCCGGTAGGTGTCGGTTTCGGGGGTGAAGCTGACCGGGGCCAGCGGTCGCAGGAGATAGAGGGCGTGGTCGGCGGCGCCGAGGAGCTCGCCGGCGGGGACCGCCTCCCCGGTATCAACCTGGAGATTGGCGATGCCGGTTGAAGGATAGTCGCGGTAGGACAGCCTCAGGGCGCCACCCCTGGCCGACTCGGAGCAACGGTGCGCATCGCGATATGAGGCCAAGCGATGGCGGGGGACTCCCGCATCGAGGAGCAGGGTGCGATGGGCGGCGAGCCCTTCGCCGTCACAGGGTCCGGTGATCGGGGCTTCGGGGTCCATTCGATTGTCGATGAGGGTCAGGGCGGGCGAGGCGAGTCGGCCGTCGCGATCGAGAAGCGCCGGAAGGGGGTCTTCTTCATCCGGCGTCGCCAGGAAGAGTGGGGCGATCGCCGACAGAAGCTGTGCAGCCATTTCCGGATGGAGGATGAGATCGCGAAGGCCCGAATCGGTTTCCACCCGGCTGCGGGTGAGCAGGGCGCGGTCCGAGATCCGGGCGGCGGCGGCCTCCACGTCGAAGGCCTCGGAGTCGGCGATGTGGAGCCAGTCTCGCCACACTCCGGCGCGATCGCCGACCACCTCGACCTCGGCAAGGAGGGCGATGCTGGTGCCGTCGTGGCGAGCTACCCAGTCGTCGCCGGTGGCCAGGATCCACGAGAAGGCGCCTTCCTGGATGATCGTCCGCCGCAATTGGAGGCGCCCATTGGCGAGGCTCGTGACGGCCCGTGCCAGCTCCTCACCGACATGAGTCGCCCAACCTGTCGGCGGCAGGGGGCGGGCGCCACGAACCTCGGTCGTGCCGAGCAGGCGCCGGGGCGGCAGTGGGTCGTGAGTCACCGCCGTTTCGGTCGCGAGCGCACCCTCGACAGCCCTTCGCGAGGCGCCGCTTCCGAGCCCGGATGCGGCGGCAAAGCCGGCACGACCGTCTCGCAGGCTGCGAACGGCGACCCCGGTCTCCTCGACGTGGATCACCCTCAGGGGACGGCCGGGCGCCACCTCGACCTCACGGGCAAACGACGCCTTGGCGAACACCTCCCACCGCTCGACCGGCGAGTTCGCGAGCAGCGTGCGCGCGGCTGCGGCGGCCGAGTGCAAGCGTTCGGTGTGGTCGGAGGTATTCATCACAGCACCTCGAGCCGGGTGACGAGGAGGCTCGGCGCCTCGGACCCGGTGGCCAGCGGAACGCCGTCCTTGACGCACCAACCCAACCGCCAGTCGGGAGTCGGATCCGACCCGATGCGGGGATCGATGTTGGCGAGGATCTCCACAACGCTGCCGGTGAGCTCGCAAGAGGCCAACGGCCGCCTGCGGCGGCCGTTCCGGATCTCCCAGCCCCTCTCGATCCGGAGCACGGTCCGGGACGATACGGGGTCGACGGTCGCGCCCCCCAGTCGGGTCACCACGAGACCGTGGTCGAGATCCGCCTCGAGATCGTCGGGCGCCACCTCGCCGGCGCCGATCACGAGATTCGACAGCCGCGCCACCGGAGGCCGGCTCCAGTTTGCGCGACGACCTCGACCGGGGTCGCAGCCGAGCAGACGGCCGCCCTCGACATCACACAAAAAGCGCTCGAAGCGTCCTTCCCTGACGACGACGATCGGCACCGCGGGCATCGCCTCGTCGTCGATGTTGAAGGCGCCGGGAAGGTCGAAGCGCGTGGGGTCGTCCACGATCTCGATGCCGGCGGCGGTGATGGTCGCACCCAGAAGGCCGGAGAGCGACGACGCGCCGGTCGCCACCACATCGGATTCGGCCATGTGGCCCACCAGCTCGTGCATCAGCACCCCCGCGGTACCCCCGGTGAAAACCACGGGAAGTCGGGTACCGGCGGCCGGCGCCCACGACTTGTCGGCCGGCTTCTCGATCAGCTCCCCAATCCAACGGCCGAGCTGCGGATGTCCCCAGACGCCGAGCAAGGCGGCGGGGTGTTCACCGCCGCGTTCGATGCGAACCAGAGCCGGTGTTGAAACCGGCGACCAACCATCACCGCGAATCACCGCGGCGCGACGGTTCATATACCGTACAACCCCGGGCGCGGGCGACAGACGCGAGGCAATCTCGCACGCCCAGTCCAGCCAACCCCTCGGTGGATCCATCTCGGCCGCGGGCACCGGCCGCACCTGCGGCAGCGCCACGCGGTCCGCGTGGCGGGCCAGCAGATCACCGATGGCGGCGGCCGAGAGACCGGTGCGGGCGTGGAGCACGATCCTCGAGGGCGATCTCCACCGAGCCGCCGCGCCCTCGAGTCGGCACTCCTCGATCTGAATCTCCCCGCCGGAGAACACGGCTCTCAGCTCCAGCCGCTGCTCGATGAAGAGGTCCTCGAAGCGCGCCCCGCTCCCGCGCAGATCGGAGCATCGTTCCGACAGCAACTGCAGCCAGCGCGGATCGAGCGGGGGCTCGGGACGGGGGGCCTCTCGCATGCGGGGCAGGATACACCCGCCCGGCCGTCCGGCCGGGCGGGCGGATACAAGATACAAGATACAAGATGCAGGTCGCTCGAGATGGTGCATCTTGTATCTTGCATCTTGCATCGTGTATCGAGTGAGCTGTTCCGACGTGCCTGGGACTCGCCCTGCTGATCCGAGGTAGAATGCCCGGTGACGAGGAGGCGCCGATGAGTCGCGAGGTCGTTGAACGGTTACGGGAGCGGCTGGCGGCCAACCGTGCGGGCGGCGGACAGGACAAGATCGACCGCCAGCACGAGCAGGGGAAGCTGACCGCCCGCGAGCGCATTGAGCAGTTTCTCGACGAGGGCAGCTTCTGTGAGACCGATGCCCTCGTCGAGCACGACTGCACCGACTTCGGCATGAGTGACCGCAGGATTCCCGGCGACGGTGTGGTGGCCGGCCACGGGCGCGTCAACGGCCGTCCGGTCTTTGTCTTCGCCCAGGATTTCACCGTCTTCGGCGGCTCGTTGTCGCTCGCCAACGCGGCCAAGATCTGCAAGATCATGGACCTCGCCATGAAGGTCGGCGCGCCGGTCGTGGGTCTCAACGACTCGGGCGGGGCGCGGATCCAGGAGGGCGTGGCGTCGCTCGCGGGCTATGCCGACATCTTCCTCCGCAACACCCTCGCCTCGGGGGTGGTGCCGCAGATCTCGGCCATCATGGGCCCCTGCGCCGGAGGCGCCGTGTACTCGCCGGCGATCACCGATTTCGTTTTCATGGTCGAGAACACGTCGTACATGTTCGTTACCGGACCCGAGGTGATCAAGACCGTCACTCACGAGGAGGTGACCAAGGAGAAGCTCGGCGGCGCAATGAGCCACAACGCGGTCTCGGGGGTGGCCCACTTCGCCTCCCCGGGCGACACCGAGTGCCTCGCCCTGATCCGCCGGCTGCTGTCCTACCTGCCATCGAACAACGCCGAAAAGGCGCCGGTAGTCGCCACCGACGACCCCCTCGATCGCGAGATTCCCGAGCTCGACGACTTCGTTCCCGCAGATCCCAACAAACCCTACGACATCACCAAGCTCATCCGCTGGGCCGCCGACGAGGACGAGTTCCTCGAGGTCCACCGGCACTACGCCAAGAACATCGTCGTCGGCTTCATGCGCCTTGGCGGCCGCTCGATCGGCGTCATCGCCAACCAACCGGCCCACCTGGCGGGGGTCCTCGACATCAACTCCTCGGTCAAGGGCGCGCGCTTCGTCCGATTCTGCGACGCCTTCAACATCCCGCTGTGGATCGTCGAGGACGTACCGGGCTTTCTTCCCGGCACCGAGCAGGAGTGGGGCGGGATCATCCGCCACGGCGCCAAGCTGCTCTTCGCGCTCGCCGAGGCGACGGTGCCCAAGGTCACGGTGATCACCCGCAAGGCCTACGGCGGCGCCTACTGCGTGATGGGCTCCAAACACATTCGCACCGATTTCAACTTCGCCTTTCCCACCGCCGAGATTGCCGTCATGGGGTCGCAGGGGGCGGTCAACATCCTCTATCGATCCCAGATCCAGGAAGCGGACGACACCGAAGCCGAGCGCGCAAAGCGGGTCGCGGAGTATCAGGAGCTCTTCGCCAACCCCTTCGTGGCCGCCGAGCGGGGCTACATCGACGAGGTCATCGCGCCGCGCATGCTGCGCCGCAAGCTGGTGTCGGCGTTTGCGCTGCTCCAAACCAAAAAGGACTCGATGCCGGCAAAGAAGCACGGGAATATCCCACTATGAAAATTCGGAATTCGGAATTCGGAATTCGGAATTCCCGCCCACCCACGCGGCAGCCGGGACGGCTGCCCCACAACACTTCCCGGAGCCCTTGTGGGGCAGGCGTCTCGCCTGCCTGCCGGGCGAGTGGAGGAAAAATTCGAAATTCGAAATTCGAAATTCGAAATCCTCCGAACGACGGAATCCCGTTGTGAAGCTTCTTATTGCCAACCGGGGGGAAATTGCGGTTCGCATCATCCGGGCGTGCCGGGAGATGGGCATCGGCACGGTCGCGGTCTACTCCGAGGTCGACCGGCTCGCGCCGCACGTGCTGATGGCCGATCAGAGCTTTCCGATCGGTCCGGCCGAGGCGGCGAAGAGCTATCTCGACATGGATCGGATCCTCGAGGTGGCATCGGTCAGCGGCACCGATCTCCTGCACCCGGGTTACGGCTTTCTGGCCGAGAACGCTGACTTTGCCGAACGTGTCGAGGCTGCCGGCGTCATTTGGGTCGGTCCGCCGCCGGCGGCGATGCGGGTCATGGGATCGAAGACCGAGGCGCGCAAGGTGGCCGTCGAGGCCGGCGCGCCCCTGATTCCCGGTCTCATGGAGCCGATCGAAGACGTCGCGGAGCTCGACGCCTTTGTCGACGAGCACGGGCTGCCGGTGCTCCTGAAGGCGGTGGCCGGCGGTGGCGGCAAGGGGATGCGCGCGGTCTCCGACCGTTCACAGCTCGCCCCGTCGTACGAACGGGCGTGCTCGGAGGGCCAGGCCTACTTCGGCGACCCGCGGGTCTACGTCGAGCGCTTGATCGACCACCCGCGCCACATCGAGGTGCAGGTGGCGGCGGACCGTGAGGGCAACGCGGTCTACGTCGGCGAACGTGAGTGCTCGATCCAACGCCGCCACCAGAAGGTGGTCGAGGAGTGCCCGTCACCGGTGGTTGGCCCGGAGCTCAGGCGGCGTCTCGGCGAGGCGGCGCTGGCTATCGTCCGCGCCTCCGGCTACCACTCGGTTGGGACGGTCGAGTTTCTCCTCGACCCGGACGGCGACTTCTACTTCCTCGAGATGAACACGCGACTGCAGGTCGAGCACCCGGTGACCGAAGAGGTCTATGGCGTCGACCTCGTCCAGGAGCAGATCAACCTCGCCCTCGGCAAGCCGCTTTCACTGCGCCAGGAGGACCTGGTGCCGCGCGGCCACGCCATCGAGTGCCGGGTCTATGCCGAGGACCCGCTGCGAAATTTCGCCCCCTCGCCCGGGCGAATCACCCTCTTCGTCCGGCCCGGCGGGCCCGGCGTGCGGTTGGATTCCGGTGTGTTGGCCGAAAGCGTGGTGCCTCTCGACTACGATCCCTTGCTCGCCAAGCTGGTGGTGTGGGCGGGCGATCGCCCGGCGGCCGTGGAGCGGCTTGATCGCGCCCTCTCCGAGTTTCAGATTCGCGGTGTCTCCACCACTCTCACCCTGTTTCGGGCCCTGGTGGGGATGGATGCCTTCCGTGATGCCGACTTCCACACCGGTTTTCTCGACGATTTGCTCAGTTCCGGCGGTCTCGAGGAACTGCACAGCCGTCAGGATCCGGAGGCCGAGGAGGCCGCGGTCATGGCCGCCGCCTGTCTCGCCACCTTGTCGGCGGGCCGCCTTGCCGACGATCTCTTCG
The DNA here is from genome assembly GCA_049188105.1 of Deltaproteobacteria bacterium. Classification (GTDB taxonomy): domain Bacteria; phylum Acidobacteriota; class Thermoanaerobaculia; order Thermoanaerobaculales; family Sulfomarinibacteraceae; genus Sulfomarinibacter. The sequence continues at coordinate 12,905 of JAIVTZ010000012.1, forward strand.
ACCACGGCGAGGACAGCGCCTGGTGGGCCGAGGGAGCCCGAGTCCTGCACGGGAGGTTCCCCCGATGAGGTGGGTGATTCGAGGCGGCGGCGAGGCGCGCGAGGTGGAGGTCGAACGGAACGGCGACCATTTCGAGGTGGAGATCGACGGACGCCGCCGCCCGGTCGAGCTCGAGCGGCTCGACGGCGCGGTGGCCTCGCTGCGCTTCCCCGAGGACGGCCGCAGCTTTCAGATTACCTACCAGCACGGCCGAAACGGCAATTGGCGGGTCGCGGTGGGCCAGCGCGAGTTCGACCTCGCGGTGTTGACGCCGGCCGAGGCCACCCAGGCCGTGAGCGGCGCCTCGGAGAGCGGGCCGAGCCGGTTGACCGCGCCGATCCCCGGCAAGGTAATAGCGGTCAAGGTTGCGCCCGGCGACGAGGTGTCGCCGGGGCAGTCGCTGATCGTGCTCGAGGCCATGAAGATGGAGAACGAGCTCTCCGCCGAGCAGGCCGGCAAGGTGGCCGCGGTCCACGTGATCGCCGGCGCCACCGTCGAGGGCGGGGAACTTCTCGTAGAACTCGAGTAGGTATTAGCAGTTAGGTATTAGGTATTAGCTCATCGCAATGCGAATCGTTGGTTGTACGGCGCCGGCTCATTATCTGTCGCACCTTCGGCGCTCGATTGGATAGGGATACCTTTGAACCTGGGGCTCACGCCCCAGGCTAAATGTCTGTCGCGCCTTCGGCGCTCGATCGGCACAGTGCGTGATGAGCCGCGAAGCGGCGGCATATTCATAGCCTGGGGCGTGAGCCCCAGGATTCAGGCCACCCCAAACAACCAAGCCGCGAAGCGGCGGCAGACATCCGAACACCAGAATTATCCTAAGTTGAGCGGTTCCGCCGGAAGAGATGTGCCAAGCTCTTGATGCTCTGGTGCTTGCGAAAAGCGGACGCATACCCATCGGTATTCGGGGCGTTTTCGCAAGTGGCCAGAGCGCAAGAGCATGGTGCACATCACCGGTGAGAATCGCTCATCTATAGGGTTATGTAACTCGTCCCGGCCGGCCCGCGTATACACAAATGCATCCATCCGGGACGCGGGGGCCTGATGAAGGGTATCGCGTGGAAACTTGGGGCGCCGATTCTGCTGCTGGCTGCCGGTGCGGCCGTGCATGCCGCCGCGCAATCGGTGCCGGAGCCGCCGCCGGGGACGATCGCCGCCGAGATGAAGGAGCGGGCCGGTTCGCCGACATCCCGCGGCGGTCTGATCGACGTCACCGCGGTCTCGACGACCCTGATTGCCTTCGACAAGAATGGACGGGCGGTGCTCGACCTCCGTCCGGAGGAGCTGATGGTCCTCGAGGACGGTGAGCCGGTGAAGCTCCTCGCCCTCGACCCGGGTCTCGCAGCCGAGGAAACCGAAGCGACCCGAGCTCCGGTCATGACGGATGCCGGAACGACCCTCGGGGGTCCGCAGGTCCCGGCCCGGCCCTGGCGGGTCGTGATCTATGTCAGCACCGAGCTCGCCGGGCGTTTTGTCCTGCCGGCCCTGTGCCGCCGAATCGGCGGCGAGGCGACCCGGATGACCGATCTCGGACCGGTGGAGGTGGTGCTGGCCGACCCGACGCCGACCCTTTTGGTCGAGGCGGGTCGCCGGCCGGATGCTGTCCGGCAGGCGCTCGAGCAGGTGGCCCGGGAGGCCTCCGGAGTGACCACGGTGGAGCAGATCCGCAACGCCTTCATGCGCGAGTTCAAACCCGGGGTGGGATTCGATGTCCGCTACTCCATCTCCCAGTCGAGCCCGATGGCTTTTGCGGCAAAGGCGCAGGCCTCCGTTCACCGCGAACGTACGGTGATCCGCGGCGAGCTCGACCGGATGGTGGCGTGGATGCAGTCGCAGCCCCCGACGGCGCGGGGATTGCTGGTTTGGATGACCGGCGGCTTCGATCTCAACCCGGCCGACTTTTACATCCCTCTGGTCGAGCAGATCGATCCCAACATGGCGATGGTGCTGCGCTCGGATTACTCGATGCTGAGCCTCGAGAAGGATGTGCGGCAGATGGTCGAGGTTGCGCTTGCCTACGGCTGGACCATGATGCCGATCAACACGTCGCGAACCAATTTCGTCTATGGTGCCGAGGTCGGGGGCACGGGCAAGGTCCAACACCTCCAGGGTGTGGAGGCCAGCTCCATCAGCTCCCTACAGAGCGAGTTTCGCCAGGTGGCGCCGCATTTTCCCCTGCAGATCATCGCCCAGTCCACCGGTGGCGAGTTCGTCGCCAACGACGCGCAGCTCGAACGCGCCCTCGACCACATCCGGGGAGCCTACCTGGTGACCTATCAGGTGGACCGCCCGGTCGACGGGGAGCTTCACCGGCTCGAGATCCGCTGCACCCGGCCGGGGGTGCGGCTGCGGGGACGCCGGTATGCCGCCTCCGGTAGCCTGCGAGGCGTTTCCACCACCCGCGCCCAGCGGCTGCTGTCCGGTGACGAGATCGCCGGTTCCCTCGTGATGTCCGCCGACGTGCACAACATCACCAAGGTGGAAAAGGGCCTCCGGTTGGGAGACCTGGACGTGAACGCGGATCTCGGTCGATTGCGGCCCTTGCTCGGCCCCCTCGATCTCGGGCAGATCCGAGTCACGGTCGTGGTCGAGATCGAGAACGGATCGCCCTTTATCCACCACCAGGAGATCGCCGTCGACTGGGGACAGATGGCGGACCAATGGCAGTTCAGAACCGACATCAAGTGGCCAAAGAAGGCCAAACGGATGGCGGTGGTGGTCGAGGAGCTGGTCACTTCGACCTGGGGCGCGACGACCGTCGAGCTCCGGTAAAACGAAATCCGAGTTTCCGGATGGGCGGTGGGTGCTATCCTCGTGCCCCTGTGAAATCGCTCGCGAAGAGAAGTTCGTGGTTGGCCGTGGCGATCCTGCTGATCGTGAGCGGACGCACCGCCCTCGCCCTCGAGGAGGAGAATGAGGATCGACCTGGATGCGTCCATGAGCTCCGATACGAACCTTTTGCCGGTCTGATTCTGGTTTCGGTGACGATAGCTGAATCGCCGCCGCTCGACTTCGTCCTCGACTCCGGCGCGACCCAGAGCGCGATCACCGACCCCCATCTCGCCGCGGCCCTCGGTCTCGAGGTGCACGAGGCGGGTCTGGCCCGGGGCATCGGGTCCGGTGCGACCCGGGTTCTCATCGCGGACAAAATCTGTATTCGCGGTGATGGTCTGGAGATCCTGCGTCCATCGCTGGTGGTGCACGACATCGGCGACCGCCTGGCGGCAATGGCGGGTCGCAACATTGACGGTTTTCTCGGCGCTGACCTCTTTGAGCGCTACGTGGTGGAGATCGATCCGACTGAGCGTCGTCTGTTGTTGCACGACCCGGCAACCTTCGTCTACAGCGGTGGAGGCGAGATCCTCCCGCTCGAGGGAGTTGACCGCCGGCCGGG
>JAIVTZ010000013.1:0-15856 GCA_049188105.1 Deltaproteobacteria bacterium
TGTTGCCGTGTTTGCCGGGCAGGATGTCCTCGTGGCGCTTCAGCGGCTCGACGAAACTGCGGTGCTCGAAACGATAGGAGAGGTCGAGCCAGCGGCGGTCGCCCGTATCGGCGTAGAGGTCGGCCAGCACTTCGTTCATGCTGCCCGTGCGGTAGCCCTCCAGGTCCAGCGCCACGTACTTATACCCGAGCGCTTTGAGCTTTGCCACCAAATCCGCCCTCGACTCGGTCCGGAGGAGCGAATCGACGTCCTCTGCGGGCCCCAACTCGATGCGGGCGATGGGCCCGTGGCTGCGCACGCGGAACTCCCGGAACCCCATCTCGCGCAGCACCAGCTCCGCCCGGCCGACCTGGTCGAGCCCCTCGGCCGTGATGGGCATGCCGTAGGGGAAGCGCGACGAGAGACAAGCGGCGGCCGGCTTGTTGTGCGTGGGCAGGCCCATGCGCTTCGACAGGGCGCGGATGTCGTCCTTGGTCAGGCCGGCGTCGCGCAGGGGGTGCCGCACGCCCAGCTCGTTGGACGCGCGCATGCCGGGGCGGTAGTCGTTCATGTCGTCGGCGTTCGTGCCGTCGATGACGCATGCCAGGCCGCGCTCCTCGGCGATGGCACTCAGGTCGGTGAAGAGCGTCAGCTTGCAGTAGTAGCAGCGGTCCGGCGTGTTGGCGCTGAAGCGGTGGTCGGCCAGCTCATCGGAATCGATGACGATCTGCTCGACGTCCATCGACGCCGCCTCGGCGCGTGTGCGGGGATCCTCAAGGAGAACGGCATTGCGCTCGGCCTCGAGTTCGTCGGCATCGTCCCATCACCGATCCGCGGCCAGAAGGGCAACCTCGAGGAGCTGGCGGTCTTTCGGACGCCAACCCAAAACGTGTGAACGTGTAACGTTTAACGTTTGAACGTTTGTGGATCGAGGCTCAGTTTTACGCTACGATTCCCCCCGCCGAAGGAGGTTCGATGAGCAGCCAAATGACCGTGACCTTCCCGGGCGGCAAGAGGGTCGATGCGAGCTACGACGGCTTCACGATCGCCACCGACCAGGCCGTGGACTCCGGCGGCGACGGCGCCGCCCCGGAACCGTTCGATTACTTTCTCGCCTCGATCGCGACCTGCGCCGGCATTTACGTGCTCGGCTTCTGCCAGAAGCGGGAGATCCCCTATGAGGACGTTCGGATCGTCCAGAGCTGGGAGCGCGATGAGAAGAACCGGCGCATCACGACGATCCGCATCGCGATCGAGGTCCCGCCTGACTTCCCCGAGAAATACCACAAGGCCCTGATCCGCGCCGCCAACCAGTGCTCGGTCAAGAAGACGATGGAGGACCCACCTGAGTTCGTGGTGGAGACGGTGGTTAATTCTTAATTCTCAATTCTCAATTCTTAATGACATCCCATCCCCCCTCAGACCGGGGAAGTCTGGATGGAAATTGAGAATTGAGAATTGAGAACTGAGAATTCCTACAGTTCGTCCGCTCTCGTCGAGATGGGGCCTCGGTAGTTGTGCTCGAGCCGGACCTGCGCCACCTGCGGCCCGAAACCGCGGTAGGCCTCCTTGATCCGGGTCAGGGCGTTGGACCGCCAGTCCACATAGGGATTATCGATCTGCACCGGGTCGAGGCACCCGGCCAGCGCTACCTTGGAGGTCGCGCAGAACCGGCTCATCAGGGTCTTGGCCAGGTGTCGATCACCGTTCTGCAGCTCGTCCACGAGCACGATAGAACGCTCGATGTCGAGACCGCGCAGCATCGAGGTCGAGACCATGGTCAGCCGATCGGTGGACCGCAGCTCGTCGATGAAGTCGTGCTCGTTCGACAACGACAGGGACCGAACGGCCTGGAAGAAGGGCTCCAGCCACGGTGACAGCTTGCTCTCGTAGTCTCCCGGCAGGTAGCCGAGATCGTACTGGCTCGAGGCGTGCTCGGGCCGCAGCAGGAGCAGACCGTGGTCATACCCGTATTCTGGGGTCAGCGGCTGCGACTGCGGGGCCACCCGCCAGGTTGTAGGCTGGCCCACAAGCATGTAGAGACCGGTCGCCACCATCATCCGGGTCTTGCCGGAGCCGGCCGGCCCGTCGAGGACCACCAGCTGCACTTCGGGGTCGAGCAGAAATTCCATGGCCAATATCTGCTGCGGGTCGCGAGGAGTGAAGCCGAGGATGGGGCGCGGTTTGTACGTTATGCGCTTGCGATCCCAGTACTGTGCGTAGCGGAGGTCCTCCACCCTCTCGAGGTCGGGGTTGGCGCGGGTCAGAATCAGCTCCTCGCCACAGCGCAGCACCACCCCAGTGTTCCACAAGAGCTCGGACGGTTGGCTGAGAATCACATCTTCGAACGGCAACCAGCGCTCGCCGGGCGCACCGCTGTCGAGGAAGCTCTGCACCGCCTCCTCTTCGATCTCGCCGTCCACCACCCCGCGGTAGATCTCGTCGACGCTCTCGAGGCTGACCTTGCCGTAGCGCAGGTTTTCCGCGACGATCGACAGCGCATCGCACTTGAGCAGCAGATTCGAATCCTCCGATATGACCACCACCTCGTACCCCGGGTGGCCGTTGGATTTAGCCACCTCGGCGAGGCGTTGTGCGCTGGCGAGGATATGGTTGTCCCCGGACTCCGCGCAGTACGGTTCGATGGTGGCGCCGTCCGGCTCCCAGGCGAGGATGCCGCCCGCCGGGGTTCGCCGGAAGGTGTCCGGGTCGGGCTGGGGCTGGAAGAGACGCTCGACGTTGTGGTGGATGAGCTGGTGACGCCGGTACTCGAGCATCTTCCGCATCACCAGCCGCGCCGCGTGCCGCACGCCTTCTGATTTGGAGCGCGAGGCCTGCAGCCGCCCGAGCTCCTCGATGACCTGGTGCAGGAGCACCACCACATTGCCGTCGGTGAGGAGGCGATCGAGGACGTCGGGGTTTTCGATGAGAGCCGAGGTGTCGGGGATGTACACAGTGCCGGAAAGGCCGTCGACCAAATCGTGCATCGGCGGACAGTTTATCACCGGTAGAGCATTTCGTGTTTTTTTGTCCTACCATGAAGCCATGATTGACGGCGGTCCTCTGCTGGTGGCGGGCGCACCCCTGAGCTGGACCCCACGATTGGCTGCGTTGGCGGCGGCGGCCGCTCCCCTCCTCGCCGCCGACGGCGGGGCCAACCACCTCGCCCGTTTGGGACTGCGGCCGGCGGCGGTCATCGGCGACCTCGACTCGATCAACCGCGAGACCCGCGCCTGGCTCGGCGAGAAATCGCTCATCGAGCGTCCCGATCAGAATCGGACCGACCTCGACAAGGCCCTGGAGTACGCCTTCGACGACCTCGGCGTGGAGCGTTTGACGGTGCTTGCGGCTGTCGGCGGTCGGATCGACCACGATCTCGGCAACCTCGGTCTCCTCGCGCGTCTGGCCATGGGAGAGAGGCTCATCTTCGAGGGTGACGACCACACGGTTCTGGCGGTCGCCGGTGAGGCCACGTTAGCCTCCAAGTCCGGCGAGATCTGGTCGTTCTGGACCTACGACCCGTCGGTGCGAGTCACCATCGACGGAGTACGCTATTCGATCAAAAACGCCGCCATCGACGCCGGCGGACGACCCTCGATCTCGAATCAAGCGATCGACGATTTTGTACACGTTCGTGCCGCGGGAGGCGCCGTCGTCGTCATGCGAAAAGGGTTCAGGGCACAGGGTTCAGGGTTCAGGGTTCAGGGTTCAGGACGGCCTTAACTCTTAACCCTTAACTTCTTAACCCTTCACCCTTTAGCGCGAACCCTTGAGGCTGCCCACAAAAATACCCGGTGCATGCCGGGTTTTCGAAATTGAACTGGCTGGGGTGCAGGGATTCGAACCCCGATCCTACGGTCCAGAGCCGCATGTCCTACCATTGGACGACACCCCAGAAGGACCCCGAAGGGGCCGTGATTATACCAACAAGCCGGTGACGGTCAACCGCACCGGAACTTCCTCAATTCTCAATTCTCAATTCTTAATTCTCAATTTCCATCCACACCCGGATCGGTGATGCGGGTAGGCGAGGGCAATTAAGAATTGAGAATTCAAAATTGAGAATTCGTGCTATGCCCATCCGCGGAGGTGGCAGGCGGTCGCCACGCGTTGGATGGCGATCATGTATGCCGCATCGCGCATGAACTCCCCGGTCTCCTCGGCGAGATCGGCCACCGCGTGAAAGGCGGTGGTCATCTTCTGATCGAGGCGTTGGAGGACCTCCTCCTTGGGCCAGAAGAAATTGGTGTTGCACTGGACCTGCTCGAAGTACGAGCAGGTGACGCCGCCGGCATTGGCCAGGAAATCGGGGATCACGAAGATGCCGCGTTCCTTGAGCACCACGTCGGCCTCCGGCGTGGTCGGGCCGTTGGCCCCCTCGGCAATCGCCTTGACCGCCGGGTTGATGCGGCCCACGTTGTCGGCGGTGATCTGGTTCTCGAGCGCGGCCGGAATCAGGATCTCGGCCTCCTGCTCGAGCCACGCATCGGCCTCGAGCACGGCGAAGCCGGCGTCGGCCGCCTTTTCCTTGTCGATGGTGCCGAAACGGTCCGTAATGGAGACCAGGAAGTCCATATCGATGCCGTCTGTTTTGGTGAAGGTGTAGGCGCAGTGATCGTCGTTGTCCCAACAGGAAACCGCCACGACCTTGCCGCCGAGCTCGATGAACAGCTTGGCCGCATACTGCGAAACGTTGCCGAAGCCCTGCAACGAGGCTCGGATCCCCTCGATCGGAATACCAAAGCGTTGCAGAGCCTCGCGGACCGTGTAGATCACGCCGAAGCCTGTGGCCTCGGTACGACCGAGCGAACCGCCCACCTCAACCGGCTTGCCGGTAATGAAGCCGGGGTAGTGGCCGCCGACAAGCTTCTCGTACTCATCGAGCATCCACACCATGTGCTGGGGGTTGGTCATGACATCGGGCGCCGGCACGTCCTGCACGGGACCCACGTTGCGGACCACCTGCCGGACCCAACCGCGGCACAGCGCCTCCTGCTCGCGCGGCGACAGATCGTGGGGGTCGCAGATCACACCGCCCTTGCCGCCGCCGAGGGGAATATCGACCACCGCGCACTTCCACGTCATCCAGGTGGCGAGCGCACGAACCGTGTCGACGGTCTCCTGTGGGTGGAAGCGAATACCGCCCTTGGCCGGGCCGCGGGCGTCGTTGTGCTGCACGCGGTAGCCCTTGAAGACCTTGACTGAGCCATCGTCCATTTTCACCGGCAGGGTGAAGTGAAACTCGCGCTGGGGCCAGCGCAGGAGCTCCCGAATGCCCTCGTCGAGCTGGAGCTTGTCGGCCACCGAATCGAACTGCCGCTGAGCCATCTCGAACGCGTTGAACTCTGTCGCCATGATCGCCTCCCTGCGTGCCGTCGCACGCCCGCGCGTTATACGCCGAGAACGCCGCCGCGTCAATGAGTTTCTTGAACCTAAGATGAACCTCGAGCCGTGACAAACTGTTCGTATGCCCGACCGGCTCCGCATCCTCCATCTGATCGACAAGAACCGACTCACCACCGGGTCGGTTGTACAGATGATGGCGGCGGCGCGGGGTTTCCGGAAACTCGGTCATCGGGTGTGGGTCGCCGGACCGCCCGGCGGAGATCTCGAAGCGGTCTGCAGGGACGCTGATCTCCACTACCTCGACCTCGATCTTCGCCGGCCCGTTGATCCGGCATCCGCGGCGCGCCTGAGGAAACACCTCGGGCGCGAGCGAATTCAGATCGCTCACGCACACAAGGGGCGGGCGCATGCGGCGGTCCTGCTCGCCGCCGCCGGCCTCGGACAGCTCCCAAAACTGGTTGTGAACCGCGGGGTGTCCTTCCCGCTCGACGGATTCAACCGATGGAAGTACCGGCATCCTCGGGTGGCGGCGGTCGTTTGTGTCGCAGACGCCGTGCGGGAGGTGGTGATCCGGTCCGCCGGCCTGCAGCCCAATCGGGTGGTGGTCATCCACGCCGGAACCGACATCTCGGTCTTCGATCCACACATCGTCGATGGTTCCCCTGTGCGATCGGAGCTGATGGCGGGAAAATCTGACCTGCTCGTCGCTCAGATCTCGGTGCGCGACTGGAAAGGTTGGCGGGAGCTTCTCGCGGCATTTTCGGCGCAAGCACCGCGGCACCCGCGCACCAGCCTCTTGCTCGTCGGTTGCGAGCCGGCAGCCGTGCGCGCACAGATCGAAGCGACCGCGCTGGCCGCCGGCATCGGCGCCCAGCTCCTCACCTTGCCCTACCGCAAGGACATGCCCGAGATCCTGGCCGCCTGCGACGTCGTGGTCGATGCTTCGTGGGCCGGGACCGGGATCACCGGCACCCTTCGCGAGGCCATGTCCATGGCGCGCGCGGTCGTGGCCACCGATTGCGGCGGCAACCGCGAGCTCGTGATCGACGGGGAGGTCGGCCTGCTGGTGCCACCACGAAACGCCGACGCACTCGCCGGCGCGCTCGCCCGCCTGCTCGACGATCCCGTTCTACGGCATCGGCTCGGAACCGCCGCAAGACAAAGGGTGGTCGATCACTTTACGACCGAGAGGCGGATCAATCGATTGGAGGCTCTGTATCGCAGGGTGCTCGAGTAAGCGGTCTCCGCTGCTCCCCTGCTCCCCCGCCCCCCCGCTCCCCTGCTCGCTTTCGGGATCGGGATCGGGGAAGAGAAAACGGGGCTCGCGCCCCGTGGTATGGATTCGCTGGCTCCGCAGGAGGGACTTGAACCCCCAACCTAGTGGTTAACAGCCACCCGCTCTACCATTGAGCTACTGCGGAACATCAGTGGCAACCGCATATTGTAGGGACAGGCCCCCGAAAGTCAACCGACGGCGGATGAGCGCAGCAAAGTGAAGACCAGTCGAACCGTCGGCGCTCGCGTCACGGTCTCCAAAAACTCCTCCTGCGAAGAAAACGAGGAGGCCGCCAATCGACGCCCTTCGCACTGGATGCGCAAGCGCTCGCCCTCCAGCGGCCAGGGATGGACTCTCCATGTCGTGTCGTCGACGGTCTCGAATGTGACGGTGGAGGTCTCACCCGTGGCGCTCTGGGCCTGAATTTCGAAAGGAGAGGGCAGCGATGCACAGAGAAAGACCGAGATGCGGTCGCACGCGTCCAGTAAATTGGCGTTGACACGTCGCCCGGTGCCGCTCAGATATGCCTGGTAGCGGGCGTCCGCCCCGAGCTGTTCCCGCCAGGTGTGTTCCAGACGCTCCATCTCGGCGCTGAAGCTCTGGCTGAGCCGCGCGCTCGCAGTGTCGTCCCGCGCGAGAAGATCGGCCAGCTTGTGCTGGGCCATTCCGGCGAAGTGGGCCGCCACCAGGAGGCCGGCATACCGGTTGTACTGGGCGCAGCGCAACACGCTTCGACGCCAGATCGCCAGGTGATCGGCGACTGGCATGCGATCGAAAGCGCAGGGCCGACCATCTTCGCCGAGGGTCGGGGCTTCGTCGAACTCGCTCCAGCCACAGTCATGCAGCAGCACTGCTGCAAGGGTCTCAGGCAGCGGCGCGGGACGTGCAAATGTCCGGTTGCCCCAGTGCTGAGCCACCTGCCACGCCAGCCAGGCGTGGGAGGTCTGCGGGATCAGGTAATTACCTGTTGGGTCGCCTTCGCGATAAATAAACACCCCGCGATTCTACACCGAGCGGCCTGAGCCGCTCGGTGTAGAATCGCGAATTCGGAATTCTGAATTCGGAATTCTGAATTCGCCCCACTCACCCGACGATCGCGCTTCGGGAAAACGGATGATAATTCCGAATTCCGAATTCCGAATTCCGAATTCGTCCCTGCGTGATAACCTTCCCCCATGGTGCATTTCGGGACCTCCGGGTGGCGCGGCATCATCGGCCGGGAGCTGACCTTCCGGCGGGTGCGGATAGTGGTGCAGGCGATGATCGAAACCCTTCGCGAGGCGGGCGATCCGGTCGAGCTCATCGTGATCGGCTTCGACACCCGGCTGCTGTCCGAAAAGTTCGCAAAGACGGCCGCCCAGCTCATCGCCTCGAACAGGATTTCGGCCGAGTTGGCCCCCCGCGATGTGCCTTCTCCGGTGGTCGCGTCGATGGTTCTGGAGCGCTCGGCCGCAGCCGGCATCACCTTCACCGGCAGCCACAACCCGCCCGAGTACAACGGCCTCAAGATCTACACCGCTGACGGCATCCTCGCGGCACAGAAGTTCACCGACCGGGTCGAAAAGATCTTCGACCGGCTCGAAAAAACGTACGACGACACCTTCATTCCCCGCGCCGAGCTTGTCGGCACGTTCGATCCGAAACCCGCGTACCTCGAGCGACTTCAGAAGATCATCGATTGGGAGGCGATCCGCGACTCCGGCATCAAGATGGTGGTCGATCCACTGTACGGAAGCGCGCGCGAGTACCTTGACCACATTCTGCTCGAGAACGAGGTCCAGGTCGATGTCATCCACAGCACCCGCGACCCCTACTTCGGCGGCTATGCGCCGGATTGCACGTCCGAGAACCTCTCCCGGCTGCGCGATGTGATGCGCCGCACCGGGGCCGATCTCGGGCTCTCCACCGACGGTGACGGCGACCGCTTCGGGATCCTCGACCACGGCGCCCGGATGTGCGACTCGAGCACGGCTCTCGCGGTGATCCTCGATTACCTCGCACGGCGACGCGGATTGAAGGGCGGCGTCGGCTACACCGTCGCCACCTCGGGGCTGATCAACGCCGTAGCCCGCGAGCACGACCTCGAGCTGGTGGAGACCGCCGTGGGATTCAAGAACTTCGGGCCATTGCTGGTTGACGGCACCCTCGAGTACGCCGGTGAGGAGAGTGCAGGCCTGGCGTGGTCCAAGCACCTGCCGGAACGGGATGGAGTGCTCGCCTGCCTGCTGGCCGCCGAGATGGTCGCGGTCGAGGGCAAGGGTATGGCGGAGCTCAGCAATGAGCTGGCGGCGCGGGTCGGAACCTTCAAATTCCGGCGCACCCAGATCCCCCTCAGCGACCGTTCGCGCGAGATCTACGAGCAACGGCTTGGGCAGAAGTGGAATGAGATCAACGGCTTCAAGGTTGCCGAGGTGGACCGCAGGGACGGGCTCAAGCTGGTCTTCGAGGGCGGGAGCTGGATCCTGATCCGGGTCAGCGACACCGAGCCGAAGATCCGACTCTACGCCGAGGGGCGATCGTCGGAGGAGCGGCGCCACCTCATGCATCTTGTTCGACAGTTTTTCTCTCAACGGAGGTAATGACAATGTTCGATATCGAGTTTGTGACCGGCCGCGAGGTTCTCGACTCCCGCGGAAACCCCACCGTCGAGGCCGAAGTGATTCTGTCGGGAGGCGCGTTCGGCCATGCCATCGTCCCCTCGGGCGCTTCCACCGGTTCCCGCGAGGCGCTCGAGCTGCGTGACGGCGACGTCGACCGATTCGGGGGCAAGGGCGTGCTGCGCGCGGTCGAGCACGTCAACGGTCCACTCGCCGAAGCGGTCGAAGACCTTGACGCCCGCGACCAGCTCGGCGTCGACCAATCTCTGATCGACGCCGACGGCACCCCCAATAAATCGGTGATGGGCGCCAACGCCATGCTCGCGGTGTCGTTGGCGGTCGCACGGGCCGCCTCCGAGGCGAGCGGGCTTCCGCTGTATCAGTACCTGGGCGGTTGCGGCGCCCGCGAGCTGCCGGTGCCGATGATGAACATCCTCAACGGCGGCGCCCATGCCGACAACTCGGTCGACTTCCAGGAGTTCATGGTCATGCCGGTGGGATTCAGCACCTTTTCCGAGGGTCTGCGCGCCGGCGTCGAGATCTTCCACATCCTGAAGAAGGTGCTCAAGGAGCGGGGCTTCACCACCGCTGTCGGTGACGAGGGCGGTTTTGCCCCCAACCTGCCGTCCAACCGCGCCGCCCTCGAGCTCATCATGGAGGCCATCGACAAGGCCGGATATGTCCCCGGCGACCAGGTGGCCCTGGCGATGGACCCGGCGGCCTCGGAGTTCTTCTCCGACGGCGCCTACAACCTCTCCGGCGAGGGGCGCGAGGGCCTGAGTTCGGACGAGATGATCGAGGTCTACGCCGGCCTGGTCGACGACTTCCCCATCGTCTCCATCGAGGACGGTCTCGCGGAGAGCGACTGGGACGGGTGGAAGAAGATGATGGATGCGCTCGGCGACCGCATCCAGATCGTCGGCGACGACATCTTCGTCACCAACCCCGAAATCATCCTCGAGGGGATCGAAAAGGGAGTCGCCAACTCGGTCCTCATCAAGCTGAACCAGATCGGCACCCTGTCGGAGACCCTCGACGCGGTCGAAATAGCACACAAGGCGGGATGGACTGCGGTCATCTCCCACCGCTCGGGCGAGACCGAGGACACCACGATCGCCGACCTCGCGGTAGGCCTCAACACCGGCCAGATCAAAACCGGTTCCGCCTGCCGCACGGACCGCATCGCCAAGTACAACCGCCTCCTCCGCATCGAGGAGGAGCTGGAGGACGTCGCCCGGTATCGCGGCCGCTCGGCGCTGGTTCACGGGAGAGGATGAGGCGCGTCTCCTATATCCTGCTCGCCCTCACGGCGCTCGTGGTGCTGGGGCTGCTGTCCTCCATCATCAGCCACGGATTCGACGAGCTGGCCGCGGCCGAGGAGGAACGGGTGCACCTCGAGGAGCACATGATTGAATTGTCGGAGAGCATCTCCGAGCTCGAAGCGACCCTCGAGGCAATCCGCTCGGACCCCGCCGCGGTCGAGTCCCTGGCCCGCTTCGAGCTCGGATGGGTGCGCCCCGGCGACACCGTCATCCTCCTCGCCACCCCGACCGCGCCGCCTCAACCGGCCGTCTTGACAGGCCCCACACCGACTCCTATACTCACCCTCCCTGATTGACGCGGGGTGGAGCAGTCCGGTAGCTCGTTGGGCTCATAACCCAAAGGTCGGGGGTTCAAATCCCCCCCCCGCAACCAAACGAATAAACGCCGCCGAAAGGCGGCGTTTTTCGTTTGGTTGGGACAACTCGGTGCGGACAGCCGAGCGAGGGCGCCATCGTCGCGAAGCGAGGATGACCGCTGGAATTCCCTTCACCGAACCGCGACGATTTTCTCGAGCGCCTCCAAATTCTCTTGCAAGGCTTCGCGCAGGTCCTCGTCCCGCTCCACCCGCACCGCGGCTTCGAGATCGTCGATCGCCGGTGTGTACTCGGCCTCCGCCAGGACCTCTGCCGCCAGCCGACGCACCCCGGGATCGTTGTCCCGGAGCAGCCCCTCGGCCCACCGGAGGGCCGGCCGTGACCGCATCTGCACAAGCATCCGCAGCGCCGAGGCCTTTTCTTCGGGATCGTCGCCAACCAGTTGCCAGAACAGCTTCTGCTCCTCGCCCGCTCGTTGCTCGTCGAACAAGATCTCGCGGGTCTCCCGACCCGGCCGCACAACCTCGGCCGGGTAGGAGATGGGCTTCCGACCGGCAACCATCCGCGCCATCCGCGGAACCATCCAGCGCATGCCGGGGGTTGCCTCCGGGTGGCCGACGCAGACCGCCACCTTGCCCTCGCCGGCCTCGTTCATCAAGAGCGCGGTCTTGCCCGGCGTCACTCCGGGGGACGAGCCCCCACCGAGGTGGATATCGCTGACGTAGGTCGCCAGCTCCTCATAGGGGGGGAGATCGGTGTTCTCCGAGCGCACCAGCACCGGCCCGTCGTAGTACTGGAGAAAGGTGCGTGTGCCGGAGGCGATCTCCGGGAAGAGCCGGCGCCCATCGGCGGTGAACGCGACCTCCATGAGCCCTCGTCCGCGATTGTAATGCGCCCGGTCGAAGACATCCGCCGAGATCAGCTTGAGCGACCACTTGTAGACGGGAGTGCTCGAGAGCAGATAACCTCCCGCGCAGATTCCCACGCAGCCCTTGCCCTCCTCGAGCACGAACCGGCGCACTCTTTCCCTGCCCTGGCCGCCCATGCTGGAGGCCTGCTTGCTGCCGCTGCCGCCCGGGAATACGATCACGTCCAGTCGGTCGAGAACGCCCAGCATCAGGTCGTCGGCTGTGACCGCAACCGGGAGGATCCCGGGATCGATCTCGAGCGCGGCCATCGTCTCGGTCACACAGACCGGACTCGCACCTCCGTCGGCATAGACCCCCACCTTCAGGGGACGCGTCTCCAGCGCCGGTCCGCTCACCGACCGCAGGGCATCGTACGCGCGACGCGACATGGCCTCCTGGAACGCGCGGTACTCCTCACCGGTGTGTTCATCCCGCAGGAACTCGGATGTCAGCCGCAGGATCTCCGCCTCCCGGGCTTCGAGGACGTCACGAAGGCCACCGTCCCGATTCACCAGCGGCGTCAGATTCAGGTACTCGTTCTTGTGGCCTTCTTTGAAGGGTCGAACGAGGCCTTTGATCCGCAGGCTCTCGGCCCACATCGGCGCGTCCGGCTCCCCCTCGGAGAGCACGGCGGGGCTGGACCCGGCCTCCACCCACAGGGGCACGGCCACCGCGCACAGCGGCTCTCCCGGGATCACCCACATGGTGGCCACCGAGCCCGCGACCCCGGGCCGGCGACCCTCGATCACCACCGTTGCCGAGGTGTGGTATCTGTCGATGCTGTCACGGGTAGAGATCCAGACCGGCTCCTCCGGTGCGGTCGTTTGCATGTCCTCCCACGTCGGTCGGCGCAGCAGGACATGTCCGATATCGCGGGAGAAGCGCGTGAGGATCGTCTCGAACGGCACCTTGGCGCCGGCAAGCTCTCCGAAGAGCTCCGTGGCTCGCTCGAACCGGAGATAGCCGGCGCCTTCACCCTCCTCACCGGTGCGCGCGAAGTTGGTGTTCACCAGGTATCCCGCCGTTTTCTCGGCGACGTCGAGGCGGGTGAATCCGTGGTTGTGCGTCTCGAAGATGGCGGCGCCGCCTCGCCCGTCGATGACGCCGAAGTTGGCGAGGCTGCCGAAGTGGTCGCCCTGGTTGGCCTCGAGGTAGGCCTCGAAATCCTCGACCGTGCGGCAGGTCCGCAACGCGTCAGCCATGATCGTCCCCTCGAGGTCCTTGGCTTCACCGGGGACGTCGGGAAGGTTGTAGGCGACCGTGTTCATGATCGCGAAGCCCTCGGAGTTCAGACCCGCGAAGGCACGGCGGCCCGAGGGGTCGTCTCCGTTGACCAGGGCCAGATAGGCGAAGGGCTGATCGGCCACGAACACGACGCGGTTCGACAAGGTGTTGGTGTCGCGGTTCTTCCACAGCACGGGCGCGCCCGACTCGGTGGCCGCCGGCGAGAGGACCGCCGAGGTGCACTCCTCCCTCTGGGCAAAGGCCGACCCCGAAAGAAGCGTCATCGCGCCAACGGCGATCGGGAGCAACTTCGAAATGAAATTCCTCGAGCTCATAGACCCCCCCACACACAACTCCACGATCATTGTAATTGCGCCCGGCGAGCGGTCATCCCGAATACACATCGATGAAGGGGAAGCGGCCGCTGAAAAGGACGTCCCCGGTGTCCAGCACATTGGTCTTGGAGAAGTGGACCATGGAGTCGCCGTCGGTGTGGGCCGGCGCAAGGTGGAAGGCGTAGATCTCGTCGCCGTTGGAGTGGAAAGTGACCGCGTCCGAAAAGGTAACGACCGGCGGGAACCCCTCGGAAGATGCCGGCACCTTCTGATCCCACAGCTCGAAGAACTGTCCGTTCCTTCCGCCCTGGCCGGGTGCGGTCAGGCCTCGGCGACCTCCATCCCTATCATGAGAACAAAGTCGGCGACCTGCTTGGTCCACACGATGCGGATCTTCTGTTCCCCGCCTCCTGAATCCTGCAATCGGTAGTCGTTCTTCGGGTTGAGAACCTCCTTGCCGACATACATCGCGCCGAGGCCCGTACCACTGGTGTCACGAAGGGTGACGGGGTACGTTATCTCGCGACCGGAGGCATCAGAGGTCACAAGCTTCACGCTGTGAAATTTCGGATCGCGCACCGTATCTCGCCGTTCGCTGCTCATGGCTCTCTCCCTCGGTTCAGCTGTCAAATCCCCGAATCCTTGGTTCCATTCTATCCCGAACGATGAACATCAGGAACGCTCCCCTCGGTTGCGCCGACTCCACGGCAGCAGCGCGCGGACGGCACGCCCGATCGGCGCCAGCGCCCTCTGCGAGTAGACGTAGTTGACCATCAGACCGCACGACTCCTCGAGACCACGCGGCGACGTGTTGGCGGCGAAGTTGATGTTGCCGCGGGAGATGGTAGCGCCGTTACCGAGGTGGAAGCCGGCCACCGGGTTGAGGGGCTTGCCGCGGGCATCGGTCTCTGAGGAGATGTAGAGGTAAGCGATCTCGGTCAGCCATTTCTTGAGATGGCGCCGGAACACTGGATCGTCGACCCAGTCCGGTCGCGACAGCACCTCTCGCAACACCGCCGCGACGTCGTCGGCTTCCCCCCCGAGCTCGCGGTTTCGGTTGACAAGCGACTGTTGAGCCTTGCCCGGAATCTTTTCCACCACCTCGGAGCGAGAAATGCCGGAACCCTCGTCGTTCCCCTCGAGGATCGGTTTCAGATAGCGCGGCCAGAAACCCGGGATCGGGCTCAGAGTGGCGAAGGTCGTGAGCGAGGGATGGCGCTCGCGCAGGGCCTCGGTGACGCGCAGGATCAGCACCTGACCGAGACCGAGACCCGCAAGACCGTTCTGGGTGTTGTTGATCGAGTAGAAGATGGCAGTGTCCGGTGAGGAGACCGGGGCCCGCTCACCGCCGTGCGGGTCGTCGATCACGTCGTGAATCGATCGCAGGAGCCCACGGCTCAGCGCGACCTCGATGAAGACAACCGGCTCCTCCGGCATGACCACGTGATGGAGCGCGAAGCACATGCGGTCCTCACCCAGCCGCCGGCCCATCTCCTCCAGGCTGACCATCGGGTGGACCATCTCCCGTTCCTTGAGGAATCGAATCGTCTTGTACGGAGAATCGAGGTCGATCTCCTCGAGGAACAAGAGCCCGTGTTGGCACCACCGGTTGAGGAGATGCGCGATGTCCTCCTCCAACGGCTCGAGCCCGTCCTCGCCCTGACGTTGCGCATCCAGCACCTCCGCCCGCAGCTCGAGCACGAACTCCAACCCACCGGTGGTGGTGATCAGTTTGTCGAAAACCCGCTGCCTGGGTGAGGCGATCGCCTTTCTCAGCTCGCGGACCCGCTCGTTCCAGGTGACTCGATCCTCCTCCGGGGCGGCCCGCACGCCGGAGATCGGGTCTTCGATCTGGGCGCGGCCCACCTCGAACTCGGCCGCGAGCCAACGATAGAGCTCCAACCGGTTATCGACCGACAGCTCGGAGCAGCGGCGGCGGAACCGCTCGAGGAGATCTCGATCCGCACCATCGACGGAGGAGATCCGCCGTGCAAGCTCCGCCACCTGCCGGACTCGTTTTTTCATTTGGATCCAGTTTACCCGCAGTTCTCACCAGATGTCGTCGCGAGGTCGGTGAGGCGCCCTCCTGTCTTTGCTTCGCGACCGATACATGCCTTATGTATGTTGAGGAAGCGAAGTGCCGGCAGTTTAAGCATCGGCGAGGAAATTTCACTCCAATTGTGGCGGGGTACACTAGCGACGAGCGCAAAAGACATCGGAGTCACTGCATTTGTATCTCTCGGGACTCACGCACCGCGACCGCTTGTTCGACGTCGCCACGCGCTGGCTCGCCGACCGGCTCGAGCCGGAGGACGGGCGCGTGGTCACCGAGATCTTCGCCTTCGAGCGCGCGATCACCGCACCCGTCGTGCGGCGTTTCGTCGCCGATCTGTGCCGCACCTGCCATCGCGGCGACCTCTACATGGAGCGCATCTCGAGCAAGGATGAGGTGCGGGAGGCGATCGTCACCGCCGCCACCCACCCCTCGACCCGGGTCGCCGAGCTCATCGACTGGTACCGCCAGCTCCCGGAAGAGTTCTTTCCCCGAACACCC
>JAIVTZ010000014.1:0-15167 GCA_049188105.1 Deltaproteobacteria bacterium
CCGCAGGCCGCCGGTCATGCCGCGTTGGCCTTCGCCCGGTGCGAGCCCGAAAATTGCCTCTTCCAACGCAGTCCTTTGAGCCGCGAGGGATTCGCGGATGACGAGGAATGCCTCCATGCGATCGGCCGGGATCCGGCCATCGACTGGTGGTCGGTAATCGCGAACCGCGCCAAACCTCTCTTCGAGCCTGGCCTCGGACTGTCCCGCAGCCTCCACGGCATCCGCAGCCAGCTGCGCCCACCGATACCCCATCCATCCGAAACCGACCACCAAGACGATCGCCAGAAGGCAGCCGATTCCACACCCAGTCAGGACCTTTGACGAAGTCGTGGACATATCGACCTCGTCAGGCGGAAGGGCGGAACTCGGGCTCGGCAAGGATGGTGAAGATCACCGCCGCGATACCGACCGGGAAGAATCCAAAGACCGCCGCGATCGAGCCCGCCACGGCCAATCCCCACCTTCGACGGTTGAACGCGGCAATACCGCCCACGATCGCGATCACGCCCGAGAGAAAGCAGAGCAGGGCCAGCGGCAGGAAGATGGCCATCGGCAGGATCGCCAGCGGACGGATCTCGGGATTGGGAAGAGTCCCCAACACACCGCTGCCGACAATCGCGATCACGAGCAGTGGGATACCACCCACGAGCCCCGAGATTCCCGCGATGATGTCAAGCACGCCGGCCACCGTCCCTTTTGATGTCTGAGCCATGCGATCCTCCTTCGGCGCGATCACGCCCCTGTCTCAGAATACGCCGATTGTTACCGAGTTGTTCCCGATCTCCAACGTTTAACGTTCAACGTTCCAACGTATTCGCCCTTGACATCTTCCGCACCCCGGCATATCTTACCGGCTCGACTGACCGACCGGTCAGTCAGTATTGGGAGTGAGACGTGATTTCGACTGTGACAACCCGCGGCGACAAGCGCCCCCGCCTCGTGCAGGCGGCGACAGAGGTCTTCGCCGAGAAAGGCTATGCCTCGACCCGGGTCGCCGACATCGCCGAGCGCGCCGGGATCGGCAAGGGAACCGTCTACGAGTACTTCACGTCGAAGGAGGAGCTTCTCTTTGCGGTCTTCGAGTCCATCAACATGGACATCTCGACGCGAATGGACGCCGCCCTCGCCGCCGGCGGTTCGACCGAGGAGCAGCTGCACAAACTACTGCGTCTCGGCGCTGAGGTGATCTCGGAGCAGGTCGACCTGCAGCCGGTGATCCTCGATTTCTGGGCCGCCTCTCGCGGCAAGGACTTCGAAGAAAAGTACCGCCGGGCAGTTGTCGCCAGCTACACCTTCTTCCGCAATCTCATCTCGGACTTCATCCGCGACGGTCAACATCGAGGTGAATTCACCACCTCGGTTGACGCAGAGGCACTGGCGATAACGGTCGTGGCAACGGTCGACGGCCTCGGCATCCAGCTCTTTTTTGACCGTTCGATCGACCCCCATCGAATCACGGAGGCATTCAGCAGCCTCCTCTACCAAGGCCTGACAACGGAGTCGCCATGACCCGAAACATCGCGCCGCACATTGCCGTATCAGTTGCCCACGGGAGGCGCCCATGCGTTTGAAAAGCCTGAGACCATGCTGCCTGTTGCTCGCAGTGAGTCTTGCCGCCACGCCCATAGCCGCGAACGGACAGGAGCTTCAGGACGCTACCCTCAAGGAGTTCGTCCTGCAGGCCATCGAAACCCACGAGGTGGTGCAGATCGCGGACAGCGAGATTCGACGGGCACAGGCCGATGTTAGGCTCGCAAAATCGATTTTGCTGCCAAAGCTCGACGCCAACGGTTCCTACACTTTTTACGACGACGATCTCTCGATCGAGCTGTCGCCCGACGAAAGTTTTGTCATTCGGCCGCGGCAGGACTGGACGGCGAGCATCGATCTTCGCCAGAACCTCTTTACCGGTCTGCGCGCCTTCCGAGCGAAGGACATCGCAAAGCTCAACCGCGACATCGCCGATCTCGACCGGTGGACGACGATCAACAACCTCACCCTCGATGTGGCGAGAAAGTTTTTTGACGCAGTGGCGTTGGCTGAGTGGGTCGAGGTGCGCGAAATCGTCCTCGAGGAAAACGAAAACCAGCTCAAGGTCGCTGAGCGCCTCTTCGAGGTCGGTGAGAACTCGGTTGCCGATGTCGCCCGGTGGCGCGCACAGGTGGCGTCCGCCAAACAGGCGTTGACGGTGGCCGTTGGCGATGCCGCCCTCGCCCGCAACCGGCTTGCTCGTCTCGTGGGCACGGCTGACTTCGGCGAGCTGATATCGCCCGGGGCAGTCCCTATCCCAGCCGGTACAGAGGATGAGTTGACCACCAACGCGTTCGGTCAGCGGCCTGAAATGCTGACTCTGATACACCAGCTCGAAGCCGCCGGCCTCATGATCAAGTTCGAACGCGGGGTCTGGTATCCCCAGGTCGACGCCACGGCCCAATACTTCCAGCAAAAGTCGGGCTTCCCGGCCAATGACTGGTTGTCCCTGACCCTGAACCTCAGGCAGCAGATCTTTGACGGCGGCATCACCAAGGCGCAAGTTGCCAAGGCCAAGGAAGACCTGCGCCAGGTCGAGCTGCTCGAACAAACCTTGAGGCGTACGATTGAGGACCAGGTCGACACCGCTTTCATCGGTTACCAAGCCGCCAGCGCTGTTTTTGACGCCGCCCGTGAGAGAACCGAGGCGTCGAGGCTCGCCTATCGGCAAGTGGAACGTGCCTACCGCGTTGGCGAGGCCTCGACAACCGACCTCCTCAACGCCACCACCGAGGCGACCGATGCCGAAACTTCGCAAATCGTCGCTCGCGTTCAACGCGAGTTTCAGGCGATCTCCCTCCGCTATGCGGTGGGACTGCCACCGCTCCCCGACCTCGATTTCCACCAGATGAGCCAGGCCGACCCCCAGGAGAATTGAGATGAACACCATCCGACGCCGTTTCCCGATGTTCCTTACTGTGACCCTCCTCTCCACCGTGCTCGCCGGTTGCCACGGCACTGATGACGATGACCTCGCCGCCGCTGCCGAGACCCTCGAGCGAGCGCTCGCGCCGCGCGAGGTGCGGCTCATCAGCCCGGAAGTTCGTGAAGAGCGACCTTCGGTGCAGCTGGTGGGCGAGGTCCGCGCCTTCGACACCGTTGCCATCTCCTCCGAGGTTGCCGGCAAGGTCGATCGCGTGCTCGCGGAGGTGGGCGACCGCGTCGCCGCCGGCACCCCGCTCGTCGAGGTGGACCGGGAGACCTTCCGCATCTATCAGCAGCAGGCGGAGGCCAACCTCGCGGCCACCGAAGCCGATCTGGCGTTGGCCGGCAAGGACCTCGAACGCAAGCGCGATTTGCGTTCGGACGAGACGATCCCACAATCCGCCTTCGATCAGGCGCAGGCAGCCCACGATCTCGGGGTTGCGCGAGTGTCGGCTGCTTCGGCGGCCCTCGACCTTGCAAAACGCAACTACGACCGCAGCGTCATCCGCGCGCCGGCGGCCGGAGCCATTACCCAACGCCTGGTCGTGGCGGGCCAGTGGGCCGAGGTCGGTGAAGGGCTCTTCCACCTCGCCATCGGCGACAGGATCAAAGTGTCGGCAAGAGTGCCCGAGGCGTGGGCGCCCGAGCTCGCCGGCCTCGAGAGGTTTACCTTCACCGTCGGCGTCTCCGGTCCGGTCCACACCGCCAAGCTTTACAGCGTCCAGCCGGTGGTGGAGGAGGCCAGCCGCTCGTTTGAGATAATCGGCACCACCGCCAACGACGGATCGATCAAACCCGGCATGTTCGCCAACGTGGCGCTCGAGTCACCGACCGTCAAACAATCGCTGTGGCTGCCGGCGTCGGCCGTGGCGACCTCTGATCTTCCGCAGGTCCTCATGATCCAAGACGAGGCCGTCACCTTACGAACGGTCAGGATCGGACGGCGGGCGGAAGGCATGATCGAGATCGCCGGCGGCCTGTCGGCAGACGAAAAGGTCATCGCCGACGTCTCCGGTCTCAGTCGCGGCATCCCCGTGCTCATCGTCGGCGGAGCCGACGATGAGTAGTTTTGAGTTTTCAGTTTTGAGTTTTGAGTTGAAACAATCGACTGTCTACCGACCGAAGCTAAGTGCCGTAACTCAAAACTCAAAACTCAAAACTCAAAACTCTTCTCCGAGGGAGAAGTCATGAATCTCTACGAAATCGCGATCCGCCGTCCGGTCTTCACCGTCATGATGATGGTGGCGCTGGTGGTCTTCGGCATTCTTGGCTATCAGACGCTGCCCATCAACCTCCTGCCCTCGATCGACTTCCCCATGGTCACGGTCATCACCATCCTTCCCGGCGCGTCGCCGGAAGTCATGGAGTCGGATGTCACAGACGTCATCGAGGCAGCGGTCAACACCATCGAGGGCATCGACCAGCTCACCTCCTACTCGGGCCAGGGTGTGTCACAGGTGACCGTGATGTTCACCTCCGATCGCAACATCGACATCGCCGCCCAGGACGTGCGCGACAAGGTGTCGGGTGCGGTGGGCCAGCTGCCGCTGGACGCCGAGCCGCCCATCGTGCAGAAGTTCGATGTCAATACGCAGCCCATGCTGTGGATGGCGCTCGCCGGGCTCGACGCTCGCGAGCTCTCCGACTACGCCGATCAGGTGGTGAAGCCACAGCTGCAGTCGGTGCCCGGCGTCGGCAACGTGCTGGTTCCCGGCTACCGCGAGCCCATGATCCGCATTTGGTTGGATCGCGACAAGCTCGCCGCCCACCGCCTGGCGGTGAACGACGTCATCGCGGCACTGGGCCGCGAGAACCTCGAGCTGCCGGGCGGCTTCATCGAAGGGCCTCTGACCGAGCTGGCGGTTCGCAACCTCGGTCTCTTTGAAACGGTGGAGGACTTCGACAACCTCATCGTCGCATCCGTAGACAGCCGGCCCATCCGTCTCTCCGACGTCGGCTTTGCCCAGCTCGGCGTTGCCGACGAACGCGGCATGGCGCGCTACAACCTGACGCCGACCCTCGGTCTCGGTGTCGCCCCCCGGTCCGGCGCCAACCTGGTGGACGTCAACCGCGCGGCTCGCGAGCGGATGGACGAGCTCGCCAAGGACTTCCCACCCGGCCTCTTCTACGATGTCGCCTTCGACGGCGCCGAGTATGTGGAGAAGTCGATCGAGAACGTTCAGGTGGACATCGTGTACGGCGCCGTGCTGGCCGTCCTGGTGGTCTTTGTCTTCCTGCGTTCGTGGCGCTCCACCTTTATCGTTTCGTTGGCAATTCCGACCTCGCTGATCGCCACCTTCGGCTTCATGCGGCTCTTCGGTTTCTCGCTCAACAACCTCACCACCCTGGCGCTCGCATTGTCGGTGGGGGTGGTGATCGACGACGCCATCGTTGTCCTGGAAAGCATCTACCGCCACCAGGAGGAGGGCGAGGACCCGTTCACCGCCGCTCTCAAGGGAACCAAGGAGATCGCCCTCGCCGCCATGGCCGCCACCTTCTCCATTGCCGCGGTCTTCATCCCGGTGGCCTACATGAAGGGGATGATCGGCCAGTTCCTGTTCGAGTTCGGCATCACGGTGGCGGCGGCGATCCTCATCTCGCTGTTCGTCGCGCTGACCCTGACCCCCATGCTGTGCTCGCGCATTCTCAAGGTGAAGCCAAAGCATGGACGGTTGTACGACATCCTCGAGGGCGGATTCAAACGGCTCGAGCAGGCCTACGCCCGTGCTCTCGACTGGGTGTTGCGTCACAAGCTCATCACCCTGTTGGTCTCCGCCGTAATCGTTTTTGCAAGCCTTGCATTGACTCCTCTCATCGGTGCCGAGTTCGCCCCCGCCGAGGACATGTCGGCGTTCATGATGCGAATCGAGACACCGGTGGGCACCTCACTCGAGGCGATGGATCACAAGTTGCAGGAGATCGAGCGCATCGTGCTCGAGCAACCCGAGATCCGTTCCGGTTTCTCGGCCGTCGACATGGAGGAGCGCGGCCAAGTCAACTCCGGCATCATGTTCATGCGCATGTACAAACCATCGCAGCGGACAGCCACGCAGGCTGAGATCGTGCAACGTCTGCGACGAGAGCTGGCCGAGGTCGAGGGGGTCCAGACAGCGGTCATTGAGTTCAGCTTCTACAATGTGGGTGGTGAGGGCGGCGAAAGCGCCCTTGCCTACTCCCTT
The DNA here is from genome assembly GCA_049188105.1 of Deltaproteobacteria bacterium. Lineage (GTDB taxonomy): Bacteria > Acidobacteriota > Thermoanaerobaculia > Thermoanaerobaculales > Sulfomarinibacteraceae > Sulfomarinibacter. The sequence goes on from JAIVTZ010000014.1 coordinate 6,135, forward strand.
CGCGGCCCCAACTTGAGGGAGCTCGATCGCATCGGCAATCGAGTGATGGAGCGGCTGGCCGCAGAACCGGGCTTTGTCGACCTCGATACAAACCTCGACCTCGAGCAACCGCAGCTCTATGTCACCGTCGACCGCGACCGGGCGGCCGACCTCGATCTCGATGCCGCAACCATCTTCGAAACCGTCTACGCGCTCATCGCCGGCCGCCAGGTGGGCTCCTTCACCGACCAGGGCAAACGCTACGACGTGCGCATCAAGGTCCACCCGTCACAGGCGCTGACTCCCGAGGACATCGGGCGGCTGCAGGTGCGGACCAGAACCGGTCAGATGGTACGGCTCGACTCGGTGGTGGAGATCCGCTACGGCGTCGGCCCGATCAACATCAATCGCACCAACCGCGAGCGCAGCGTGCTCCTGACCGCCAACCTCGAGGGCGTACCGCTCAACCGCGCCCTCGAGACCGTCGACCGCGTCCTTTCAGAGGAGCTACCCGAGGGCTATTACGCCAAGGCTACCGGCCAGGCCGAGGAATTCGAGGAGTCCATGAACTCGCTGCTCTTCGCCATCGGCCTCGCCATCCTCATCGTCTACATGCTGCTGGCGAGTCAGTTCGACTCGCTGCTCCACCCCTTCACCATCATGTTCGCGCTGCCACCGGCCATGGTGGGCGCACTGCTCGCGCTCTTCATTACCGGCTACACCATCAACATCATGTCGGTGATCGGCATCATCCTGCTCTTCGGGCTGGTGACCAAGAACTCGATTCTGCTGGTCGACCTGACGATCCAGAAGCAGGAGTCCGGTCTCGACCGCGAGGCGGCGTTGCGTGCGGCCTGCCCGATCCGGCTGCGGCCGATTCTGATGACCGCGGTGTCGATGATCTTCGGCGTGCTGCCGGTTGCGCTGGCCATCGGTGAGGGCGCTGAGGCGCGGGCGCCGATGGCGGTGGCCACCGCCGGCGGCATGACCACCTCGACCCTGCTCACCCTCTTTCTGGTGCCCGTGGTCTACGCATACATGGACCAGATCGGAGAGAAGCTGCGCGGCAAACGGGGAAAACACGGGCGCACGGACGAGGTGTTGGCGGAAGAGGCGTGATTCGAGGGAAATTCTCAGTTCTCAATTCTCAATTCTCAATTGACCCACTCGTCCGGCCCCGGAGGAGTTTTGAGTTTTGAGATCCCACCCGACCTTTCCCTTGCCCGAGGGTGAGTGGGCAGGGCAGCGGAGGAGCGGGAACATGTGAATCAGGACACGCATCGGTGTAACCGCCTGCCGAATTCCGCCATAGAGAGGTCAGGTAAGGGGGGGAACTCGACACGGGAGGATTCACCCATGCGTGCAGCGGTAGTGGTCACAGCGTTTCAGGTCGTTCTCCCTTCGAACGTGATAGCGACAGAGTTGATTTCTCAAGAGCCTCTCCAGCCTCTCGCCTACTACGAGGCGATCCTCGATGGCAACCCCATGGCCGGTGAACTGGTAGGTGTCAAGAGCGACCGCGCTCGCATCAATTTTCGAAGAGATAAGAACGGGCGACTGGTTGAGAGCGTTGACGACCGCGGCGGGCGCGTCATCTTCGAGTACGGTGAGAACGGCTCGGTGATGTCGAAATCGTTCTTCGACGGCGATCGGCGCCTCGGCCGGCAGGAGTACCTCTACGACGAGAAGGGTAACATCGTCTTCAGTTCCGCGGGCACCGAGACTAGTGCAGCTGAAGAGCTCAGCCGCGTCTTCGACATCGCCGATCCGCTCGCCGGCATGGAGATGACCGATCGGAGCAGCAACCTCGTGGAGGATTTTTCGGTGTCGAACCCGTTTGGCGAGGTGACGATTCGGCGCCCGCTGGATCCTGCGGCGACCGCTACCGAAACCACCCGAGTCGGTGCGGTCGAGCTCACCACCACGGTACGCCGCCTCGGCGATCGGGGCCTTGCCGTGAGCGACGATCGCGGCGGCTGGCGGTTGGAGCGATATTTCCACACCGGTACGTTGCTATCGGTGGAGGACAAGCAGGGGATGGTCGCGGATGTGATCCGCGACGGCAGCGGACGACCGGTAGCAGTCCTCGTCGGCAACAACCTGGCCCTGGAGTACAGCTATTCCGAATCCTCCACCGCGTGGGATAGGAAGGTTCTGTCCGACCTCAATACCGGCGAGATTCTCGCCGACCTCTCCAACAGCCGGGTCGTCGACGGCCGACTGGCGTCCGGGCCCGGTCCCATCCGCCCGCCCTCCCACCGTGTGGCGCAGGCGTGGCTCCCCTGCTTCGGTCCTCTCGCCGAGCGGCACGAGGCCTACGGCAACCGCTGGCACGCGGTGGCGCATGTCAACGGACGACGCTACGCGATGTTGCCTCTTACCGCCGAGGGCCCGGTGATCCGCTCTGTCTTCATCGAAGGGACAGCGGCCGTTCCCCTTCTCGACAGGATCGATTACACGGATGCACGGGTGGTGCTCCATCTGGCGACCGGTGATCTCGACCGGACGTTGGTGGTGGCGGCGCCGCGCCACGCCGCGGGCGCGGACCGGCCGATGGTGGTCCACGGTGATGGATCGGATAACGCTCAGCCAGACGTCGTGCTTTCGATGGGCGCGTTGCCGCCGGTCGATGTCGTCTTCAAACCCCGTCTCAACGGCGCCCTGCCCTTTGACGTGACCCGGAAACTGCTCGGGGGCTTTCCACTCGCTCTCGAGAGAGTGCGCGAGCTCGCCAGCTGCCGCGGCCTCTTCGAGCCCCTTGTCGTCTCCGGGGTCGAGCGCCTGTCCACCACCCTGTACACGCCCGAAAACGCCAAACGCACGAATGACTCGTGCGACAAAGGGGCGATGGCCTACACCTACGTCGGCAGCCCGGTAACCCATCTTTGCGCGGGGTTCGGCAAGCTGTCGCGGGAGCAGGCGGCAATCGTCCTGATCCACGAGGCCCTGCACTTTGCCGGTCTGCCCGAGGCGCCCTCCACCCCCGACGCCCTCACCTCGCGCCAAATCAACCGGTTGGTTCAGAAAGCCTGCGGGCTCTGACCCGCTCTTCTCACCGGGTTTTTAGCGAGGAACGATACGAGGTGGGATTCAGGATCGAGTTCTAGTCAACCACTCGGTTGATTTCATGGGTACCACGTATCACTTTATGATTCTGCAACGCCAAATGTCACAAAGTGATACGCAGCATCCGACAGGGTACGTCGCACATTTGCCCAAGCTGTGGCACCCTGGCTGTGATAATGAACGCACCTATCAGGCCCTTCGCGTTCTTCTCGCTGCTTTGCGCGAGCGTGTTCACCGCGGCATGTGCCGACGACGACAGGTTGCAGCTTCAGGTCGACGTGGCAACCAGCACCAAGGGCATGGTCGTCTCGGAGACGCCCGGAGCGACACGGATTGGTCGAGACGCCCTGACCGAGGGAGGCAACGCGGTCGACGCCGCTGTGGCGGTGGCTTTTGCCCTGGCCGTGACGTGGCCGGAGGCGGGCAACATCGGCGGTGGCGGATTCATGATGGTTGCCCCAACGGATGGCGAGGTCGTGTGCATCGACTACCGCGAGACAGCCCCCGCGGCCGCTACGAGAGACATGTTCGTCGACAACCCGAACCGATACCATCACCGAGCCGTCGGCACGCCCGGCACGGTCCGTGGGCTCTTCCTGGCCCACGCGACGTATGGCCACCTGCCCTGGTCGCGGCTCGTTGAGCCGGCCGTGGAGCTGGCGCGAAACGGCTTCGAGGTGGACGAGCACCTGGCGGCGTCTCTCAACGGCATCCTGCAACTTTCCGACGTCCGCGAAAACGATCGATATCAGGAACTGCGTCGGTGCTATGGGCATCCGCAGGGGCGTTCTTGGCGACCGGGCGACAAGCTGGTCCTTCCAGACCTGGCGGCCACGCTTGCCTCGATCGCCAAACAGGGGGCGGGTGCGTTCTACCAGGGCCGGATTGCCGGACAGATAGTCGCTGAGATGCAGAGCGGAGAGGGACTGATCACGCGAGAGGACCTTGCCGGGTACAAGGCCAAGATCCGCCCGGCGATCAGCGCTGAGATCAATGGGTACGAGGTCTTCGGAGCGCCACCGCCCAGCTCCGGCGGGACAACCGTGCTGCTCATCCTGCGGATGCTCGAGCGGCGGGGGATCGCGCCCGATCCCGATTCCTACTGGAACGCAGAGCAGGTTCACCTCATGGCCGAAGCGATGAAACGGGCCTTCCGGGAGCGGGCCGCCCACCTCGGTGACCCGGACTTTGTCAGAATCCCCAAGCAGCTCTACGACGACGAGTACGTCGGCGAGCTCGCCCGGTCGATCAGTCTCGACGAAGCCACAGCCAGCTCATCGCTGGCAGGCGACATCCCCCTTTCCGAAGCGCCCCAAGAGGGCGAAAGCACGACCCACTTCTCGGTCCTCGATGGCGACGGCATGGCCGTGAGCAATACCTACACGATCGAGCAGCCCTATGGCGCCCGTGTGATTGTCCGGGGCGCCGGCTTTCTGCTGAACAACGAGATGGGCGACTTCAACTGGTATCCCGGCTCCACGACTCGAAGCGGAAAAATAGGCACAGAGGCAAATCTCCTCGCCCCGGGCAAGAGAATGCTCAGCTCCACGGCGCCGACGATTGTCAAGCGGGATGGGAAGGTCGTCCTGCTGACCGGAAGCCCAGGCGGGCGTACGATCATCAACACCGTTTCCTGCATTCTGGTGCAGACGCTCTTCTTCGGCCGCCCGCTGGACGAGGCCGTCCAAGGGCCCCGCATTCATCATCAGTGGTTTCCAGACGTGATTGAAATAGAGCACATGGACGGGCTTCGTTGGGAGCAGCTTCTTACGGAGCTACGGTCGAAAGGCCACATGGTGAAAGAAAGTCCCCGGCGTGGCGGCCGCCAGGGCTCCGCCCACAGCATTTGGGTCGATCAGGAAACTCGTCTCATGACAGGCGTGGCGGATTGGCGGCGGGGCGGCAAGGCGCTGGGGGTCGAGCAGCGGAGGATTCCCGACTGATGAAATGGTGGTTCCGGCAACAGCTTTATACGCAGTCAACGGCAGCGGCCGTTCCACCTCGTCCCTCTCCGGACGATGGAAAACCCAAGCAATAAGAATCAGGAGGACCTGACATGCGTGTGACTAGGCAAATCACTGTGGGCGCGACGGCACTGCTGGTGGCGATTCTCTCCGCGACGTGCGCCAGGCAGAAGCCGGCCCCGCCGGCAGGGTCGACGCAGCTCTCCAACGCGAATTGCGAGATGCCCATCGTCGAGGCGATCCTGCACGACCAGGAGAGCCCCTTCTTCCTGGACGCGAAGGACTATCCGGCCATTGGCAGGGAGCTGCCGGTGGGCGTCTTTGACTCGGGGACCGGCGGCCTGACTGTGCTCGACGCGATCATCAACTTCGATCAATTCGACAATGAGGACAGGACCTGGACGGCAAGCGGCGACGGTACGCCCGATCTCAAATCGGAACGCTTCGTCTACCTGGCCGACACGGCCAACATGCCGTACGGGGTATGCCCGCAGAAGGGCAAGACCGACCTGCTCAAAGAGCACATCATCAAGGACGCCTGGTTCTTGCTGACCAACGAGTACTACCGGACGGCGGCCGCCGAATCGCCGCAGGCCGACAAGACGCCGGTCAAGGCGATCGTCATCGCCTGCAACACTGGCACCGCCTACGGCAAGTCCGACATCGAACACCTCCTCGACCTGGCCGAGCTCGACATCAAGGTGATCGGCGTCATCGATGCCGGCAGCCGGGGGGCGCTGAGTCATCTGGCACAGGACGAGCACGGCACGATCGGCATCATGGCGACGATGGGAACCGTGGCTTCAGAGGGCTACGTCAAGGCGCTGGTCGCGCAGAAGGAGGCCGGCGGCTACGCCGGTACGATCATGGTCGCGCAGCAGGGCGGCTACGGCTGGTCCGGGGCCATCGACGGAAAGAGCGAGTACATCGCACCCGGGGCCACGGCCCCCACCGAGTTCTATCAGGGGCCGGCCGTCGGGCATGACCAGGCGCCGATCGACGAGTCGCTGATGGGCCGCTACGCCTTTACGTGGGACAACCATGAAATGCTCTACTCCGGCACGCGAGAGAAGCCTGAAAACTTGCAGATCAACTCTGTGGACAACTACGTCCGCTATCACGCAGTGTCGCTGCTGGAGACCGTGCGCAACACGGAAGGCGCCCCGAAGCTGAAGGCGATCATCCTGGGCTGCACGCACTTCCCCTACAACCAGCACGAGCTGCAAGCGAAGCTCGAAGAGCTCTATGAATACCAGGAGGGCGGACAGTACGTCTATCGGCCCTACATGGCCGAGGAGATCACGCTGATCGATCCGGCCATCAACACGGCCAAGGAGCTGTTCGAGCACCTTGACCGGGGGTCGTTGCTGAACCAGAGCGACATGAAGCGCAGCGAGTTCTACATCAGCGTACCCAACACCTCGAACGGGAACATCCAGCTCGAGGCGCCCGGCGTCTTCAGCTACGACTACAAGTACAGCAGAACCGCAGGTGAGATACAGGAATACGCCAAGCGGGTGCCCTTCAGCAGGGAAACGATCCCGGCCGACGTGCTGGATCGCCTGGCCGAGAAAGTGCCCAACGTGTACCAGCTGATGGTCCAATTCAACCAGGCGAACCCCAAGGCCGCCTTCCTGGACGACGACGAAAAGATCCGCCTGCCGGAGCAGCGTTGATGTCTACTGTGCACCGAAATTTGGTGGTCTGGCTAAGTGTCTGTTTGTTCGCATCATCCTCTCCGGCATTGGCTGAAGAGCCAGAATCACTGGCAGAAAAAGTCGAGATTCGGAGAACGACCTATGGAATCCCGCACATACTGGCCGATGACCTGGCCTCAGCCTTCTTTGGATTGGCTTTCTGCCATCTGGAAGACCACGGAGAGCAGGTTGTTCTGGGATTGGTGCGAAGCCGGGGTGAGCTGGCCAGATATCTCGGCAGAGACGAACTGAATTCAGATTTTTTCAACCGATCCTCACATGCAAGGGCCGTCGATACCTTTCACCTGTTGGACGAAGATACAAGGGAAGTTTTCCGTGGCTATGCCGCCGGAGTGAACCACTACATTCGCTCTCATACCGAGGAGTTCCCCGAGTGGGTCCAGCCTTCGTTTAGCCCTCATGATGTAGCCGCGCTTTGGATCGGCCGCGCGACCCGAGAGAAGATCGAGCGATTTCTGAAACTGCAGTACGAAAAAGACAGCCTCGAAGAGAAATCACCTCTCGCGGACGAATCGGGGTCCAACGCCTGGGCATTCGCGCCGAGTCGCACGGTGTCCGGCAACGCCATTTTGTTACGCAATCCTCATCTCAAATGGGACAAAGGTTATTACGAAGCCCACATTACCGTCCCCGGGATCATCAATTTCTACGGCGACTTCCGGGTTGGGCGTCCGCTCTTCTTCAACGGGGGATTCAACGACTATTTGGGGTGGGCAACCACCAACAATTACCCGGATCTGGATGAGGTCTATGCGTTGGAGGTCGATCCCGATCTTCCCGATCACTATTTGTTCGATGGGGGCTCCGTGCCGCTGAGACGGGAATGGGTGACGGTCGATTTCAAAAACGGAGAAGGATTGGCTCGCGAATCCCGCGAGTTCTTCTACACACCGCTCGGTCCGGTGATCCACCGCGGAGGTGGAAAGATTTTGGTGATGCGATCGGCCCCGGAAGGTGAGTTTCGGATGGCGCAGCAGTTCCTGCAAATGATGAGGGCGAGAAACCTCGAGGAATGGAAGTCCGCCATGCGTATCCGGGCGCAACCGAGCTCCAACTTCACCTATGCGGACCGGGAGGGGAACATATTCTATCTCTGGAACGCAGCCATTCCCGATCTGCCGCACCCCTCGGGGGAGGACGAAATGGCGGTTGCAGCTTCGCGGTCCGCTGAGGTGTGGACACAGCTGGTGGAGTTCGACAAATTGCCACAACTTCTCAATCCCCAAGGCGGCTATCTGCACAACGAAAACGATCCCTTCCATTACACCAACCTCAATCAAGAGTTCGATCCCAGTGACTATCCAGCGAACTTCCCCGAACCGCGATTGAGGCTTCGTAGCCAGCACGCCCTGGAGCTCATTCACAACGATCGCAAACTCACCCTCGAAGAAGTGGTCGACTTGAAGCACAGCATGCGGATGCTTCTGGCGGACCGAATCAAAGAAGATTTGATCGTAGCGGTTAGGAGCTCGAACCCCGAGCCCGAATTGAGTCGCGCCATTCAGTTGATCGAGAACTGGAACAACACGGTTGCAGCCGAAAGCCGCGGAGCAGAGCTGTTTCGCGTATGGTTTGAACACTACCTCCTCGACGACGACATGAGGAACGGGTTGACGCGTGGGCGACGGGAAAAAGCGTGGGAGGCGGCCTTCCGCCATCCGTGGAATCCCGACGAGCCTCTGACAACCCCGAGAGGATTGAGCAATCCCGACCGAGCCGTCGAAGCGTTCCGCTGGGCCGCTGATGAAACCAAGCAAAAGTATGGGGGATGGGACGTGGCCTGGGGAGAGGTGCACCGATTACAGAGGGGCTCTGTGGACGTGCCCATCGGTGGTTGCGCCAGTTTTCTGGGCTGCTTTCGAGTCCTCAATTTCGAAGAGAGCGAGTCAGGAAAATGGGTGGCATCTCGCGGTGACGCATGGATTCTCGCGGTCGAGTTCAGTGACCCTCCGCGGGCCTACTCTGTGTTGGCTTACGGGCAAAGCTCGAAGGAGGATTCTCCTCACCACGCCGATCAAGCTGAGCTTTTTGCCCGCAACCAATTGAAGAAAGTAGCCTTCACCGAAGAAGAGATCCGGGTGCAGCTTCTGCGCAAATACAGGCCGGGATCAGAGTTGACTGACGAGCAGCCCTAGCCCGCACTTCTCACCGGCTTCCAGCTACGGCCGCCGATGCACCACACCCAGCGGTGTTTGCTCGCTTCGGGGTGCTCGACGTACTGTCAAGTACGACTCCGCGCCCCTCAGGTCGAAAACCCCGCTGGGCGCGGCACCTCGCCGCCCTCGCTATGAAACCCGGTGAGTAAT
>JAIVTZ010000015.1:0-14926 GCA_049188105.1 Deltaproteobacteria bacterium
CTGGATGCCGCCAAGGGATACGAACCCGCGGGCAATATTCGCAAGATCCTGACGCTCTGGCAGAGCGAGGGCGACGCGGCGCAGCAACAGGCCAACCGCCAGCAGGCGGTCAAGGCGATGGCGGCCGACGATGACGGCCAGCTGCAGAACATCAAGGGCTTCACCGGCTTTTACCTGGGCGTGCTGCGCCGCGCCCTGGCCCATCCGGTCAAGGTGATCGCCGTCGCCCTCGCCGTGCTGATCGGCGCCCAGGTCGCCTATGGCCAGTTCGGCCGCGGCATCGAGTTCTTTCCCACCGTCGAGCCCGAGAACGCCCTGCTCCAGGTCCACGCGCGGGGCAACCTCTCGATCGTGGAGCGCGATGCGCTGCTGCGCCAGGTCGAGGTCGGCGGTGGTTCGCAGATGACCGTGGAGGACAACCGCCACGCCACCGACCACGAGGTAACGAACGCCCGCGTCGTTCAACAGCTCGAGCACGCGTTCAATGCGTCCTACCATCGCCATCAGTCTAGCGGATCTCACCCAAGGTGAATTCATGTCGTGATGAAGCGCTTTGAGAAAAGGGCCGCGTGATATTCGGCAGCGCCTCCCAGGAGCACGGGCACGGGTAAGATATTCGGCATGATGTCGGTCGCCGCCGTTCTGCTGTGCTTTGCGGTGTACTTCGCGGGGTATCTGTTCTACTCGCGGTACCTGGCGCAGGAGGTCTTCGCGCTGCGGGCTGACTTCGTGACCCCGGCGCACGCGCTCGAGGACGGGGTGGACTACGTACCGAGCCAGCCGGTGGTCCTCTTCGGCCACCACTACGCCTCGATCACCGGGCTGTCACCGATGCTCGGCCCCGCCATCGCCGTCGTCTGGGGGTGGCTGCCGGCGATGATCTGGGTGGTCTTCGGCTCGATCCTGGTCGGCTGTGTACACGACTTCGGTGCACTGGTGATCTCGGTGCGCGCCAGGGGAATGTCGATCGGCGCCATCGCCGAGGGGCTGATGGGCAAACGCGCCAAATCGCTGATGCACGCGATCATCTTCTTCGCCATTTCCCTGGCGATGGGTGTCTTCGCCTATGTGGTCGCGCTCCTGTTCTCCGCCGACAACTACCCCGAGTCGGTCGTGCCCTCGACCACGATTCTGGTTCTCGCCCTGAGCATCGGCTGGCTGGTTCGGCGGCGGGGAAAAAACCTCTGGCTCCTCATCGCCATCGCCTTCGTCATCACCCTGGCGGTGGTGATCGCGTCGCCGCTGGCCCCCGTGCGCTGGGCCTCGATCGGCGGTTGGACGTGGATCCTCCTCGTCTACGCCTGGCTGGCCTCGGTGCTGCCCGTATGGTCGCTGCTGCAGCCGCGCGACTTCCTCAATTCCCTACTGCTCTACCTCGGGCTCGGTCTGACCTACGTCGGCTTCTTCATCCTCCGGCCCGAGTTTGCCTCGCCGGTCATCGACACCCACCCGGTGGGCGCACCGCCGATGTACCCCTTCGTCTTCATCATCATCGCCTGTGGCGCTGCGTCAGGCTTTCACTCGCTGGTCTCCTCCGGGACCACTGCCAAACAGCTCGACCGCGAGCCTCAGGCCCGCCCGATCGGCTACGGCGCGATGATCGGCGAGTCGTTGCTCGGCCTCGCCGCCGTGCTCGCCTGCACCGCAGGTTTCGTATCACCGGCCGCCTGGAAGCACCACTACGCGGATTGGGCGTCGATCCAGGGCTTGGGATCGAGCATGAGCGCTTTCATCGAGGGCGCCACCCGATTCGTCTCCGCGGTCGGCGTGCCCGAGCAGATGGCCCGCACCCTGATCGCGGTGGTGGTGGTGAGCTTCGCCCTCACCACGCTGGACTCCGCCACCCGTCTGCTGCGTTACAACCTCGAGGAGATTGGGACAACTCTTCGCTTCCGGCCACTCGGCAACCGCTACGTGTCGTCGACCGCCGCCGTCGCCGCCATCTCCTTCTTCGCCTTTTATCGCATCGAGGGCCGTTCGGCCGGCCTCGCCCTGTGGCAGCTCTTCGGCTCCACCAACCAGCTCCTCGCCGGCCTCGCCCTGCTCACGGTCTCGCTCTACCTGCTCGAGCGCAAACGACCGGCGCTGCCGTATCTCATCCCCATGGTCTTCATGATGGTCACCACCCTGGTGGCAATGAGCATCAAGCTGGTGTCGTTCGCGAAGACCGGAAACCTCACCCTGCTCGTCATCGGCGGCGCGATCTCGCTCATCGCGGTGTGGCTGGTGGTGGAGGCGGTATTGGCGGTCGCCCGCTACTCGCGGACGCCGGCCGAGGAGAACCTGGACATCCTACTGCCCGGCGGTTGATTTCGGATTGCGGATTTCGGATTGCGGATTTGCCACCCACCCACGCCATCCAGTGTTGAGTTTTTAGTTTTGAGTTTTGAGTTACTGTGGGCGCGAGCTGCTCCACACCGGCCCGCCTCCGTCTCCACGGGTATAATCGGCTCGCTACAAGGGAGGAAATCCGATGATCAGATTCGAGGACCTCGACCTGTTCCACATCGATCATCTCCTCGGTGATGAGGAGCGGATGGTCCGAGACACGGTTCACGCGTGGGTGCGCGACCGGATCCTGCCCGATATCGAGGAGTGGGCCTGGGAGGGAGTGTTTCCGCGTCACCTTGTCAAGGAGATGGGCGACCTCGACCTCCTCGGCGCGAGCTTTGACGAGTACGACCTCCCAGGCCTCAACAGCGTCGCTTACGGCCTCATCAACCAGGAACTGGAGTGGGGTGACTCGGGGCTGCGGTCATTCGCTTCGGTGCAGTCGGCTTTGGTCATGTTCCCCATCCTCTCCTGGGGCAGCCAGGAACAGAAGGACACATGGATCCCGAAGCTCGGCAAGGGCGAGGCCATCGGCTGCTTCGGTCTGACCGAACCCGATTTCGGATCCAACCCGGGCGCCATGCGAACCCGTGCGGTGCGCGAGGGCGACGACTGGATCCTCAACGGCGAGAAGGCGTGGATCACCAACGGCAGCATCGCAGACGTGGCGGTCGTCTGGGCACGCACCGACGATGGCATCCGCGGGTTTCTGGTCGAACGCGATACTCCCGGGTTCTCCACGGTCGACCACAAGGGCAAGTATTCCCTGCGAGCGTCTGTTACCTCACAACTTGTGTTCGAGGATTGCCGGTTGCCGGCGGACAACCTGTTGCCCGGCACGACCGGCCTCAAGAACCCGCTGATGTGTCTGACCCAGGCCCGATACGGCATCGCGTGGGGCGCCGTGGGATCGGCGATCGCCACCTTCTCAGCGGCGCTGGACTACGCAAAGACCCGCATCCAGTTCGGCGGCCGGCCGATCGCTGCGCAGCAGATCCAACAGCAGAAACTGGTCTGGATGTACAACGAGATCGTCAAGGCTCAGCTCCTCGTGCTGCAGCTCGGCAGGATGAAGGACGCCGGGACCATGACCCACGAAGCGGTCTCGTTGGCCAAGCGCAACAACGTCTGGGTGGCGCGCGAGTGCGCCAAGCTGGCGCGGGAAATCCACGGCGCCAACGGCATCGTCAACGAGTACCCGATCATGCGTCACCTGATGAACATCGAGTCGGTCTACACCTACGAGGGAACTCACGACATGCATACCCTGACAGTCGGGGCCTATCTGACCGGGATCCGGTCCTTCGATCCACCCCCGGAATAGCGAGGTGGTGAGAAGAGCTACGGCGGTTCGGACAACGCGGTGCCGTTCACCAGGGTTTCTCGGAACCGCTGGCCGCCTCGCCGCAGACCGAGAAACCACTCGTCGATCTCAGGCCACTCGACCGATCCGCACCAGGGATAGGTCGGCCAATTCCACGCGATCCGGGCACGAACCCGGCTCGCCAGCAGGTGGGCGATCGAGTCGGCGAGGTCTTCTTCCCGTCGAATCTGGCGATTCCAGATGTCCTTCCCCCAGACACGGCGATATCCGAGCTTGCGAAGACCGGTTGCGGTGCGGCCTTTCAATAGCCTGACAAACTCCAGATGCGATCCATTACGGCTGAGGATGAGGATACGAACGTGGTCCGGCATCAAGCAGTAGGCCAACACCCTCCACCTTGGACCGTGCAGGAGACGAACCGATTCCGCCACAAGCTCACACGCGAACCGGTCGCGATGAAAGACCCCCCCAGGCTTTCGAACGCCGAGGTTGATCAAAGCAATCACCGCCTCCTGGTCGGGCTCAGACGGCAACACCCTGTGTGATGGTAGAAAAAACGCTGCCATGGAATTCCTCCCGACAGCGTGAACGGGCTTTCAGGTTACACCAAACCTACAACGAACGCCATACCCTACCGGGGCGGATCGGGACAAACAATACTGTGCGATGGATGCGGTTCAATCTCAGGGCCGCATCCACTCGGTGATAGACTCCGACAAAGGCTGGGAGGATTGAGCATGAACCGAAAAACCTCGTCGAAAACACCGGTCTCTCGGCGCCAATTCCTGTTGGCGGGAGGAGCCGCCGCGGCGGCCAGCGGACTGCCGGGCATCGCCAGGGCGGACGAGGAAAAGGAGAAGCCCAAAATCAATCACTACAGAACCCTGGGCCGCACCGGATTCGAGGTGTCAGACATCTCCATCGGAGGGGCCGGCAAGGAGGCGAACATCTACCGCTACGCCTACGACCACGGCATCAACTACTTCGACACCGCCGAGGGCTACGGCAACGGGGACAACGAGCGCACGATCGGTGAGGCGATGCAGCACATGGATCGTAAGAAGGTCTTCATCACCACCAAGCTGGTGCTGAAGGACGCAGACACCCAGCAGTCCATATTGGATCGGTTCGGCAAATGCCAGGAGAGACTCCGTACCGACTACGTGGATGCGCTGTACATCCACAGTGCTGCGAAGGTCAGCACCCTCGACAATGAAGGGTTTCACGGGGCGGTGAAGAAACTCAAGGCGGATGGTCGACTTCGGTTCGCCGGAGTATCGAACCACGGGTCGCGCGCGGAGGACGAGCAGAGTATGGATGAGGTGCTGGTCGCAGCGGCCGAGGACGGACGCTTCGACCTGATGCTGATCGCATACAACTTCATGAATCGCGACAAGGGTGACAAGGTCCTGGCCGCATGCAAGAAAAACAACGTGGGCACCACCGCCATGAAGACCGCACCGGGCTCCGTGAAGATGGAACCCCTCGACCCCGAAAACCCCTCGGAAAGGTGGGCCAAGTACATCGCCAGTCAGCTCGAGGCCGGCGAAAAGCGTGAGGACGTGGTCAAGGAGATCCAGGACTACATTGCCGAGTCGGCGAAGACCTTCGCTGAGGCCAAACCGTTCATGGAGGAAAAGGGCGTAACCGACCGCGAGGGCCTGCGGATGGCCGCCGTGCAGTGGGTGCTGTCCAACCCCGACATGCACACAACCTGCTTGAGATTCACGGATTTCGACACCATCGACCGATTCCTGCCGTTGTCCGCGGCCAAGATGACCCGGGCTCAGGTACTCGCGCTCGACCAATACCGGGTGGCTGCCTCGAGCCTCTACTGCCGGCACGCCTGCACCGAATGTTCGGGTGCCTGCCCGCAGGCGGTGCCGGTGAGCACCGTGATGCGATACGCCTACTACTTCACCGAGCAGGCTCGGGAGAAGCACGCCATGAGCAAGTACCGCGGTCTCCGTTTTGGCGATGTTCTGGCCTGCGATTCGTGCAGTGGGCCATGCGCCGGCGCATGCCCGTACGGAGTCAATATCAAGGCCAATCTATTGGCCGCCCACAGCCTGTTGACCCTGGCGTAGTGCCGTCGTTGAACCGGCGGAGGTCATGATATGGAGGGGACGCACCTCTCCCCTGGTGTACCCCACTGCAATTGGCGGGTTGCACTTGCAAAGGAGCGAAGATGATCAAACGAGTTTTTCAGGTTGCGGTTCTCGCCCTGTTCCTGAGCTGCCAGATGGCGCCTCAGGCCTTTCTGACGATCGCGGGGTGGTCACCCCAGGACGAGCCGTCCACATATGACGCCACGGGTCTGTGGGAGCTGATCAACGGCGCGGCCGACATCTTTCTGAGCTACGGTTTCGAGACTGTCACGGTCCAGAAATTCAGTGCCGGAGATGTGACGGCATCGATCGCCGTATACGACATGGGCCGACCCCTCAACGCCTTCGGGATCTACCGCACCGAGGCCCCGGCCGATGAATCAGCCCTTCCGGTTGGCACCGAGGCGGTGGTGTCACCGCCCTACCAGTGTCTGTTGCTCAAGGACCGTTACTACGTGAAGGTGGAAGCCTACGAAGGGGACATCGACCAGGCCACCGGAGAGGCGCTGGTGGCTGCGATCGCCGACGCCCTTCCCGGTAACGCCGGTCTGCCGCCGGAGTTCACGGCCCTGCCGATCGACGGCATGGTGGCGGGCTCGGGCCAGTACACCCGGGAAGCACTCTACGGGTTGGCCGAGCTCAACGAGAGCGTGCACGCCGCCTACACCGACGATACCGGTTCCGAGTACCAGGCGTTCGTGCTGCTGCAGACAGACGAGGTCACGGCGGACGACGTCTGGCAGAAACTCACCTCCCGCTGGCAGGAGATCGATCTTGATGGAGAACCCGTCCTGTTTCGCGAGGTTCCCTACAGCGGGCTCGTGGGAGTGATCCGATCCAACGGCGGGATCATCGGTGTTGCCAACGCTGCCGATGAAGAGCAGCTGCTGGACCGTCTGGGACGAATCGCCGCCAAGTAGCTCACAGATCCGGACGTGCAGGTGGCATCCGGCTCCTCAGACGCATGGGTTCGCCGCGTGACAGAAGATCGAGATGCGCATAACTCCTCTGACAGCGGTGTGCACGGATTTCAGGCAGGATACCGGTGTATTCTGGGAGAGCAGTGAAAAACGAAGTCGACCGCCTGAAGCACGACATCGTCGATGCGCTCAAGGAGGAAAGGTGGGACGAGGCGCTCGCTGACCTCGAGGTGTGGTGCGAAAGATTTCCCGAGCATGGTCGATCCTGGCTCAACCAGGGCTACTGTCAGTACCGTTTGGGCCGTTGGAACGAGGCCGTGGCATCGCTCGACCGGTGCCTTGAAATCGACCCTTCCTCGACCGCCGCGAAAGCCTGGCGGAAAAAGGCGCTGATCGACCTCGATCGGGTGCACACCGTGTCGGATGATTCGCATCCGAGCAGAGCGGAGACGGTCACCGCCCCGGGCACTCCTTCCGCATCGAGCCCCGCGGAACCATCCGAGTCGGTGGGCCCCCTGACCTACACCACTACCTCATCGCCCGACAGCGATCGCGGCTGGCTGGCCGGGACCGTGGTGGACGGCCGTTACGAAGTGAAGGATGTGGCGCGTGGCGGGATGGCAGCGGTGGCTATCGTCTTCGACCGGGAGCTGCGCCGCAAGGTGGCGGTGAAGACTCCGCTGCCCTCGGTGCTCGCTTCGGCCGATGGGCGCGTGCGCTTCCAACGCGAGGCCGAGTCGTGGATCGCTCTCGGCGTCCACCCCAACATCTGCTGTGCGTACTATCTGCAACAGATCGGCGGCATGCCGCGGCTCTTTATTGAGTATGTGGACGGCGGCGATCTCAACCAGTGGCTAAAACGAGGGGATCAACCCGCCTTCGAGGAGCGGCTCGACATCGCCATCCAGATCGCGAGCGGTATCGACTACACCCACAGCTTTTTGTGGACCGATGACGACGGTGTCGAGCACCAGGGTGTCATTCACCGGGATATCAAGCCGGCCAACGTGCTGATCACTACGAACGGCGTCGCCCACGTCACTGACTTCGGTCTGGTGCGGTCCGAGGGGATCGAGGAATCTGAGGAGGACGACGTCCGCGCCCCGGTCGAGGCGGAGAAGCCCTACGCTGGGCGTCTCGGCGAGAGCCTCGCGAGCGGTTCCTGGCAGACTGAGACCGTCGATGGGGGTCTCGTGGGGACCCCGCCGTACATGGCGCCCGAGCTCTGGCGGAAGGCGCTGCGAGGCACCATCGCCACCGACGTCTACGCCTACGGCTGCATGCTCTACGAAATCTTCCTTGGTCGGCGCCCTTTCTCCATGGACGCCACCGACCTGGCATCAGCGACCCGCGAATCGCATCTCGATGGTTGGATGCGGATGCACCTGACGGATGATCCGCCGGATCCGGTCGCCATCGACCGCTCGTTTGATCCCCGTCTCGCTGAGCTGATGCGGTCGTGTATCGCAAAGGACGCCGACCATCGACCGCAGTCCTTTGCCCTCCTCCGGCAACGGTTGGTGAGTTCCTATGAACAACTGACCGGAAGATCCTACCCTCGACCTGAACCTCAGCGCACCCAGCTCCTCGCCGATTCGCTCAACAACCGGGGCGCGTCTTTCGTCACTCTCGGTCTCGCTGATCGTGCAAGCGAAAGCTTTCGAGAGGCGCTGGCCGTCGACCCCCGTCACCTCGAAGCGACCTTCAACAACGGTCTTCTCGAGTGGCGGAGCGACGGTCTCACCGATGCCGAGCTCGAACGCCGGTTGACCGAGGCGGAACGCGCCACCGGAGTGGACGCTCGAGCGGCTCTGCTACGGGCCCGCCTCCGACTGCTGCTCGATGACCCGCTCGGCGCCATGGAGTCGCTGGCCACGATGCCTCCGGCCGATCGCGATGCAATGGCGGCGCGCAGCGAGCGGGCTTTTGCGCTGCTCGCTCGGGAGCGGGCATCTGCGGACCTCGAGAACCTCCTCGAGGCGAGGGATCTGTTGGCCTCGGTGCTCGAGGAAAACCCCTCCGACATGGCGGTTTTCATCGGTTTTGCCGAAGTCTGCTCGCTTCTCGGCGACAAAGAGGTCGCCGACGTATCCATGACCGCCGCCCGCTCGTTCGACCGCGATCTGCCCAAGAATCTGGCCGACGCGGCGGCCTCCCACCTTCCCGGTCATCGGATCGAACGCATCATGAACCATCACGCACCGGTTCAGAGTGTCCTTGCACTTCCCGAGGGGTGGTCCGTCGCGCGCACTGCCGATGGCGCGGCGGTGGTGTGGGAGCCGACCGGTGATCAGCCTCTGCACCGCATCGATGTCGGAGGCACCGCACGGAAAGGTCACTCGCTGGCGGTGGTTGACGATGTCCTCGTGGCATGCCTCGAAAACGGACCGATGGCCCTCTTCGACCTTGCCAACGGGCGGCACCTGCGGAGCTTCCGGATGCATCCCGGGGTGGCGACCTGCATCGAGGTCTCGCCGGACGGACAGGTGGTGGCAAGCGGCGGGTCAGACCGCTGTCTGAGGTTGTGGAACATCGAGAGCGGCGAGTGTGAAAGGACGCTACAGGGGCACAGGGCGTTTGTCAGCGCCATCGGCTGGCACCCCTCGGAGCCCTGGGTGCTGACGGCGAGCGCCGACGGCACTGTGAGGGTGTGGAATCTCGATCATGGGCGTTGTATTCGAGTGCTCGAGGGACATCGCGGGCCGGTTCGCGATCTCGAAATCTCCGCCGAACGGAGCTTCGTTGTGACGGCCGGCCAGGATGGAGTCGTCGGAATCTGGGACCTCGACTCCGGGGAAAACGTCCGCTATCTCCGCGGGCATGGCGGCGCCGTCACGGCGGTGGCCGTTTTCGGGGATACGGTGGCTGCCGGCGGCGAGGACAACACTGTCCGCATCTGGAGCCTCGACACGGGCGACGCTCTCCGCGTGATTCGGCTACCAAGCCCGATCCACAGCCTTGTGTTTACGGCCGACGGTCGGTCTCTTCTGGCGACCTATGGATCATCGGTCGCCTTGCTTGCACTTCCGAAGCCCATTGCATCGAGGTTGCCGTTGGTTCTCGCCGAAACCGCCGCGTCAGGCGAGCTCGTCGACAGGGAGACGAAGTTCCGCGAGCACATCGACGCCGCGCGCGAGCACATCGAGGCCGGTCGGATGGAGGAGGCCATCGGGCCGCTGCGCGAGGCGAGGGAAGTGGAGGGCTACGATCTGCACCGGGAGGCCGTCGATCTGTGGAGCAGGGTGTTGGCCTTCTTCCCCAAGCTCGCCCCACGTTCGGTGGTCGAGCTGAGGCGATTCGGAAGCGGAAACGATCCTCTCGGAGCATGTGTCCTGACGCCCGATGGAACGGGCTGCGTCGCCGGCGGCAGCGACGGCTCCCTATGCCGCTTCGCCTGTGACACCGGCGAAGAGGAGTTTGTGGTGGCCGGGCACACCCAGGGTGTTGCGTCGGTCGCGGTCAGCGGTGACGGCAGGTGGTTGGCATCGGCCGGGCGCGACGGCGCCGTACGCGTGTGGGACGCGACCAGCGGCGAACGCCTGCACGATTTCCTGGGTCACGAGGGAGCTGTCCAGGCCGTCGTCTTCGCTCCCGACGACAGGGCGGTGATCTCGGCCGGTGACGACGGCACGGTGCGCAGGTGGCTGCTCGACGAAACCGCGCTGCCCGAGCTGTTGAGCCGCAGTGAGGACGCCGTCTCGGCGCTGGCGGTGAGCGCGGACGGACATGTCGTCGTCAGCGGGGGATGGAACAGTGTGGTGACCGTGAGCAGTTTGTTCCATCGCGCGGAGCTGCTCCGTATGGACGGCCATGAGGGTCCGGTCCACTCAGTCGCCGTCAGCCCGGACTGCCGGGTCGTGGCGTCGGGCGGTGGGGACGGCACGATCCGGATTTGGGATCTCGAAGGTGGACGCTGCTGGCGGATCCTCTCGGGGCACGACGGCGCGGTCATGGTGGTTGCGTTCACGCCGGACTCGAGGTTTGTCCTTTCCGCAGGCAAGGACGCGAGCCTCCGCCTGTGGGACGTGCGGACGGGCAACGCGGAACGAATCATCGAAGGGCATGCCGGTCCGGTGACCGATGCGAATGTGGGGCGCGATGGCGGTGCCGCCCTGTCGGCCGGCGCCGATGGCAGCCTCCGCCTGTGGTTCCTGGATTGGGAGCCCGAGTTTCCCGAGGGCGTGAGTTGGGATGACCGGATGCGGCCCTTACTACATGTCTTTCTAAGGCGCCGCGAGCTGGCGACACCGGACTCAGGGGTCCCGACCTGGAATGCCGGCCACCTCCGGGAGCTGCTGGACGACCTCGCGCGGCGCGGCTTCGGGTGGCTCGAGCCGGAGCGCGTCGAAACCGAGCTCAAAGAGCTTGCCCGCAACCGCGGCAAGAGTCGCACCGAAGAGCGTGAGAGGGCTCAGAATCTGGCCATGAAACGGCAGCGGCAGATTCGGGTGGCGCCCGCCAAGCAGCTGGCGGAATCGCTCACCCACAAAACCGCTTTCAAGGTGGCCGGGGCCGTGGCGGTGGTGATTCTCGGCGTGCTGGGGCTGATGAGTCTGCGCTCACCTGGGGGTGGCCACGCCGAATTCCATCCCCAGCTTCGACAACAGGTAGAGATGCTGGTTGAGGAGCGCGGCGATCGTCTCAACCGGGGCACCGCACTGGCCTACCAGAATCGGCCTACCGTGGGGTCGGCCGACTGCCGAGGCTACTTCCCCGATTCTGTCGATCTCGCCATCAACGCCGAGGAACAGTTCTCGCCGCCCCTCCACCCAGGTGTGGCGGCTGAGGACGAGGGATTCCGCAAGCGCTACGCCAACGCCGTCAACTGCGTCGGGACCCTCGGGACCCGCACCCTGGTACCGCAGATATTACGACGAGCCGACCAGGACCTACACCCCAATCGCCTCGAGGATCTGGTGTCGATCATGGTGCGAATCGGGGCGGCGGGAGACCCTCAGCTGGGCGAACATCTCGGTGACCATTCGGAGGCAACAAGGCATCTCACCGCGCTCACCCTCGTTCACGGAGGGGAACCGAACGGTATCGAGGCCCTGCTCAACGGCCTCGACAGCGACGACACCCGTACCGTCGAGGGGGCGAGCTACGTGCTGGCCGAGCTCATTTGCGTCGGCGGTATCGACGAGCAGGCTGCATTCGACTGGGTCCACCGGCTCTATGGAAACGACGACCCCAGGATCCGACTGAATGCAGTCAAGGCGTTGATCCTCTTCGAATCATCGGGAGCCGCGCAGAAACTGCTCCAGCAAGCGCTCGAGGACACTAATCGAGATGTCTCTGCGGCTGCGGAGAAAGCGCGCAAAGCCCTGCGGGGCGTGAGGAATAGCCACTTGCTTTTCCCAGAATTGGGCGTACCAACCCCGGAATCAGAATTTCCGCCTGCGAGCTACAATGTGTAAACGGAACTTCAGCCC
The DNA here is from genome assembly GCA_049188105.1 of Deltaproteobacteria bacterium. Taxonomy (GTDB): domain Bacteria; phylum Acidobacteriota; class Thermoanaerobaculia; order Thermoanaerobaculales; family Sulfomarinibacteraceae; genus Sulfomarinibacter. The sequence continues at coordinate 12,116 of JAIVTZ010000015.1, forward strand.
GTCGATTCGGCGATGGGTGTCACTGGCGACCCTCTGTTCGGCCGGTGGTTCTCCTCTCGATCGAGGTGAGGGAACCCACGAACTGTGGTCGTTGAACAGAGGGAGAGTCCCATGAACGATGAGCAGCGCGATCAGGATCGGATCCCGGACTTCCGCACACTGAAACTGGTCACCTTCGACGACTCTGGTGTAGAGAAATCCTATCCAATCACCCTGCGGAACAGGAGCGAGACGGGCCTCGGAGCGTTGTATGTCGGGAAAGAAGTCCTCAACCCGAAGGATGACTTCCTGCTCAAGAGTGGAGCCGGTGGTGACCAGAAGGTCCGCATCATATGGACCAAACAGGTTGCCCAGTTCGTGCTCATGCTTGGGATGGAGTTCGCCGAGTCTTGAATACGACGCCGGCCGGTCCATCTGCAGTATTCGTGGAAACGAAGGGCTTTCTCAATTTGTCATCCTGATCCCGCCAACTCCCACAACCGGAACTCGCTACGAGGCGTGCGGCGCCTTGCCCCAGGTGGCGCCCGGTTGCTCGATCGTGTAGTAGACCCGGATGTCCTCGACCTCCTCGAAGATCCTCGGGACCACCTGAATCGGCATACCGATCTCGACTGAGTCGATCGTCTCCCCTACCCAGGCGAGGAGCCGCCCCCCCTCCTCGAGATCGACCACCGCCACGGTGTACGGGGCCATGTCGTCGAAGCCGGTCGGCGCCGCAGCCACCGTCGAGTGGGTGTAGACCGTGCCGCGGCCGCTTATTTCTTTGAATTCGAAGCTCCCGCTCATACACTCGGAGCAGTCGGCGCGGGGTGGAAAGCTGAAGGCCCCGCAGTCGGAGCAGACGGACGCCATGATCCGCCCGTCCTTGAGATGGACCGCGAAATCCGAAACCTTCGAGTACGGCACAAAGTTGACTTTTCCGAACCAGCTCGGCATGGCTCAGTCCCTCCTGAAGAGATTGACAAAGGTGTACTGGCCGATACCGCCGACGTTGTGGGTCAGCCCCACGGAGGCATTCGGGACCTGGCGGTCGCCGGCGTCACCGCGCAGCTGGGTGACGATCTCATAAGCCATCGACACCCCGGTCGCACCGATCGGATGCCCCTTGGCCTTGAGCCCGCCGTCGACGTTCACCGCCACGTCACCGCCGATGTACGAGCGCTTCTCCTCGATGAACGGGCCGCCCTCGCCCTTGGCGCAGAAACCGAGGTCCTCGTACGCCATGATCTCGGCGATGGTGAAGCAATCGTGGACCTCGGCCACATCCACGTCTGCAGCGCCGATGCCGGTCATCTCGTAGGCCTGGCGGGCGGCCTCCTGCGCCGAGGGGAGACCCACCAGATTCGGTCGCCGGAGCACCGACATGCTGGCGGTGGCGCATCCGACCCCATCGAGCCACACCACCCGGTCGCCGTGCTCGGCGGCCCGCTCCTCGTCGGCGAGGATGATGCAGGCCGCGCCGTCGGCGTTGGCGCAGCAGTCGTAGACACAGAGGGGCGACGCCACGGGGTCCGAGGCGAGCGCCTTCTCCATCGTGATCTCTTTGCGGAAGAGGGCGTTGGGGTTCATGGCGCCGTAGTGATGGTTCTTGATCGCGACCTCGAGCAGCTGCTCCCTGGTGGTGCCGAACTCGTGCATGTGGCGGTTGGCGAACATGGCGTAGTACGAAGGGAAGGTGGTCCCGAAGACCGACTCCCACTGGACCTCACCGACCCGCCCCATGAGCGCGAGGATCTCGGCGGTGCTGAGCTCGGTCATCTTCTGGCAACCGATCACCACCACCACCTTGTGCAAGCCGGATTGAATCGCCATCCACGCGGTGCGGATGGCCGCGCTCCCCGACGCGCAGGCGACCTCGGTCAGCCACGTGGGCTTGGGGTTGAGATCGAGGTACTCCTGGACCACCCCGGCGACCGAACGCTGCTTGTGGTACTCGGGCACCGCGCCGATGACCGAGGCGTCGATGACCTCGCGATCGATGCCGGCATCCTCGATCGCCGCCCGGAAGGCCTCGAAGGCAAGCTCCTGCACGGTGGCGTCACTACGCCTGCCGAACCGCCCATGCCCAATACCGATCACTCCAACTCGCGACATCCGCTCCTCCCGGTCCTGGTTTGACGTCAGCTTCCGCTCTCAACTCAAAACCAAAAACTCAAAACTCTCAACTCTTAACTCTTAACTCTCAACTCCTAGATATATTGTCCACCATCGATCTTGATGACCTCGCCGGTGATGTGCCGCGACCGGTCGGAGCACAGAAAGCACACCAGGTGGGCGACGTCCTCGGGCGTTGCGAATCGACCCACCACGGTCTCGGCGAGGGCCGCGTCCTTGAACTCGGGTGCGATCTTTTCCATCATCTCGGTCAGCACCATCCCGGGGGCGACGGCGTTCACGTTGACGTTGAACTTGCCCAGCTCCTTGGCCAGGGACTTCGTCATCGCGATCTCGCCACCCTTCGACGCCGCATAGTTCGCCTGTGCAAACTTGCCGCGCATCCCGTTGATGGAGGAAATGTTGACGATCTTGCCGTACTTCTGGTCCTTGAAGTGGAGCGCCGCCGTCTTGTTGTAGTTGAAGTACCCCTTGAGGTTGACGTTGATGACCGCGTCCCACTGCTCCTCGGTCATCTTCCAGATCACACCGTCCCAGGTGATCCCCGCGTTGCAGACCAATATGTCGTAGCGGCCGAAGGTCTCTCTCACCTTTGCCACCATGGCCTCGGCGTCGGCGTAGCTCGACACGTCGGCCTTGACCGCGAGAGCCTTGCGACCCATCTCCTCGATCTCCGCCACCACGGCGTTTGCCTCG